>JBGSYX010000537.1:0-5949 GCA_041750735.1 Cyclobacteriaceae bacterium | reverse complement strand
ACTTCCTTTGGACGCTGGATAATGGTGCCTTTTCCTGTGAGTCGTCGCCTCAAATAGCCTGAAAGGGAATTGTACCCAGCTTCCATGGCTTCACTTTCCAGAATTAAATAATCATCTGCCCTAAGGTATACTTGAATGCGTCGATCTGTGTAGTTCTGTGCTTGATTTTTTGTTTTCATAGGCTTTTCTTTTCTTTAACATCCGCCGAGTTGCGAGGCTGGATTTTCCCCGATTGTTCGGGGCAAGATGTTTTTTGAGTCAAAAAACACATCTTGCAAAGATGGCTGCGGAAAATCAGCAATCGGGCAAAGGATGTGGACTTTTCTTGCAGATATGGGATCATGATCATCCTCCGGGACATTCCCGGACTCCGAACAGGTGTTACTCCTTAACGCAGGATCAGGTTTGGCTTTTCAGTACAATGACGGATAGAAATACAGGATTTGACGGAGGGACTTTAATCATGTGCTGCCCGGATTTCATTGCCGCATAAAAAATAAGAAATAAAGAGAATCGATGCGACATATAAACTTAGTAGAGATCATGCTCATGCTCCAGCCAGACGGTTTGTAGCTGAAGTCTGTTTCTTTTTTCTTAGGGCCACTATTTTGTTGAACAACTCACTGTTCAATCTCTTTTCTTCCTCGACATCATAATCATCTTGCAGTCCAAGCCAAAATTTTGCTGAATTGCCAAAATAGGCGCTTAATCTCAAAGCGGTATCGGCTGTTATACGTCTTTTGGCTTTAATAATTTGTGATATCCTGGTCTGAGGAATATCAATATCTTTAGATAACCGATATGCAGTTACATTTAATGGCACTAAAAATTCTTCCATTAAAATCTCTCCGGGATGAATGTTTTTTAATCTTTCCATGGTCTCTTTTTTTAATGGTAATCAATAATTTCTACTTCGCTCGAATGATTGCTTTCCCAATGAAAGATAATTCTCCACTGGTCATTTATTCTGATACTGTAATAATCCTTCAAGTTGCCAGATAGTTTTTCGAGCCTGTTGGAAGGAGGAATCGTTAAGTCACTAATAGTTTGTGAGTTGTTTATCATTCTCAGTTTCCGTCTTCCCACTTCCTGAATTTTCAAGGGAATCTTTCTGACACGTTCGCCATTCCATATTTTCTCAGTTTCCCTGGATCCGAAAGAAATTATCATTGCTCCTTTGTAAACTACTAACGCCAAAGGTAACTATTTTGCCGTGGAATAACAATTACAAAGAACTAATTCCGCGGAGGTGAAACGGTATGGTTGAGTTGTTGGTCACAGCAGCTACTACCTATCAACTGGACTTCACGGAGGATTATGGGATGAATAATCGACTTAAAAAGGATTAAAATACCAAAGAATATCCCGGACCTTTTCTAGTGGACGCTTGAAGTGTACGGTGCTTCTCTATTTCTTGCACCAGGTATTTTTTGTATTGCCCGGCCATGAAAGTCCGGAAAATGCCGATGTCTTCCTTCTCCCTTGTATCGACCAATGCCTGATAATATGTGGCCTTATCTTCTTTATACACAATACTAAGCGGCAAGTGATTTACTAATTGGATGTATTTCATCAATAATCTGGCTGTTCGGCCATTGCCATCATAGAACGGGTGAATCGTCAACAAATCAAATTGTGCATCAAACGACAAGTTGAGCATATCAATCCAGCTGCCACCCGATTTAAGTCCTTCGTTAATCTTCTTTACTAATGTCTGGGTGTATGTCTCCACTTTATCAAAATTGACAAAGTAGGAATTCCCTGCTGAAACGTTTCCCTTCCTGAAATTACCTTGGCTGCCATCAATTTCCCCAAAAACAGTCTGATATTGCTTACCTGTGGACTTCATCACAAGTCCGTTGAGTGTTTGAATGAATCCGACCGCCAGCGGTTGAGGATCTTTAGCTTTGAAAAGGATGAACTGTAATGCCGTAAAATGATCTCTGGTCATTAGCGTATGTTCCAATGGCTTGCCCTTTGGGGTTAATCCTTCATCTAACAGAAGCCGTGTTTCAATTTCGGTGAGCGTTGACCCTTCAATGGAACTGGAATGATGCACAATGGCGTAGTGATTGAATTTATCGTAATCGATATTCTGAGATAGATTCAACCCGGTGTAGGTTTTGATAAGCCTTTCCAGTTCCTTGTCCATGGCATAAAGGTAGTTTAAAGCATGAAATAGTACCAGTGCCAATAAAAAAACGAAATTCCCGAGTGCTATGCTGCTTGTCATCATAACTTTTCCTATTGGAATCAATTCAAAGTGGCTGGGTATAGCTTTTCTTCAGAACGACGTGCAGGCCCTGGTTCCTCGGTGTAATGCCGGTGGTTGGATCATAGGTCATCCTATTCTGATGCCGGGTGAACGCCGGGATCTTCATCGCCCAGGAGTGGCAGGCGGCTTTCCAGTTGTGCATGGGGGTGCGGCCACCGACGAGCCATCCATTGGCTTCATAGTGGTGGAAAAACTTTAGCGCTTCCTGGTCGGGCAAGAATATCCCCTTTCCGCTGATGCCATTCACTTCGCTGCTGCGGAAGTAGCTTTGGATTTCGGCTAGTGTTGGCTTTGGCTGTTGCTGGACTATTTCTGGCCTGCTCTTTTTTTCTTTCACCAGCAGTACTTTCGTTTCAGGGACCTGCGTTTCTGCCCAGCCGCCCGGAAGTTGCTTTTTTCTGGCGCTTTCCAACAAGGCGTTCATAGAGATTTTGGTTGGTGGCTTGAACGCCTGCCCTGCGACTTCTCCTTTTTCAAAAATCAAATCTTTATAAAAAAATCGCGGGCGCGCCTCTCTCTCTGTTTATTGTTTATTCTGTTTATATTGTTTATAAAAGGTAGCACCACATGATCCCGACCTGGTGCACTTTTGCTACTGGACTTGTATTGATTTTGCTCTTGTCGCACCTGAGTACGATCTGGTGTTTGACGAAAAAAATCTTTGGGCTTTTCTGCCTCATTTTTCCCCGATTCATCATCTTTTTCTCCTTCTTCCGGCTCTTCGGAAAGGTTACTGTCTGCCAGATCATGAAGGGTGACGACGCTGCCTCTAAGTGGATTGTTGGATGGGTGATAAGCCAGGTATCCATATTCATGGAGCTGTTTCAGGCACTTATAGTAGGTGCGTGTGGAGCCAATCTTGCTGATCTCCATCACTTCACTGCGGCACACGGACAGCTTATCGGGAAAGCGGCTTTTGTTCCAAAGCTGGAACAAGCACATATAGGTGCTGATGTGGCAGGGGGTGAGCCGGTCGTCGATGGCGACCAGTTCAAGAAAGGCATTGAGGTGTCGGACGTAATTCATGTCGTGGTATCGTTTAGTGGTAAAACCTTAAGGGAGAAAGATTCAGAAACTGTTGTCGATCCGGTTGGATGATATGTATTATCATTTTCTACAACATGCTGATGTTTCAGTAATGATAACATCCATTTATGAAAATTGAATGGCCTCTACGTCATTTGACGGATAGAAATACGTCTTTTTACGGATAGGAATGGGATCAATGAACTCCCCTTTTTCTCCCTTGGGATTTTAACGGTTTTGCGTGAAGGATAATTTCCAGACGCTTTGGATGAAAAAATCAGGTGGTGTGCGCGTTAGGTTTTCAGCCAATGGGTCTGGGAGCGAAGTGTGAAACGGATGGGATTGGAAGGAGTGTTGCGCAGCGACGTGCTGACAAGATCATTAGTTTCACACGGGGGTGTGTCTGGTACAAATGCAGACACTCTACCTAGTCATTCCGTCTAAAACAATTCGGCATGTGAGCCAATCCGGACGAGAGTTATTTTTTTCGGTTCTTCGACCTGAATCCAAATCACCAGTAGGTCCGGCTTCAAGTGACATTCCCAATTATCTTTATACTCTCCTTTGAGTGTATGGACTTTCATTTTTACCGGAAGACCAAGTCTTCCTTTTTCCTGTAACAGTTTTAAAAACTCGCCTATCAAAGGGTATTCATTTCTCAATCGCTTCAAGTCCTTCTTAAACCTGGATGTATAGAACAGTTCATACATGTTACAAGGACTTCAGGAAGTCATCAACGTCCTCGATCTTTTCAATATCCCTGTCTGCTCTGGCATCTTCAATGGCCTGAATCGTTTCACGATTTGGTCCTTTTTCAATGATTTTTGATAATACGTACTCGACATAATTATTGAGACTCCGCTTGTTTCGTTTAGCCTCTAGCTTCAATTCTTCAATAAGTTGTTCGTCGAGTCTGAAAGCTGTTTGGATTTTCATGTTTTCAATCTTTATTGCAAAGATATAACGTATAGATAACTATGTGTTATACAATGAAACGAAAAAATTATTCATGTTTAATGGGCCAGCCTCACCAGACGCTTTGGATGAAAAAATCAGGTAGGGTGCGCTTTGGGTTTTCAGCCAATGTGTGGGGCGCGGAGTGTGAAACGGATGGGAATGGAAGGAGTGTTGCGCAGCGACGCGGGGACAAGACCATTGGTTTCACACGGAGGATTTTTGTCGGATAAGGTGGAATAACTCCACGTGTCCATTTCCTGAAAGAAAATTTTACTTTCCACTAACCATGCAATATAGCTTTCAATTGTTTCATTTCCCGGCTGACCTTATCCTGAACTACCTTGGCATATATCTGGGTTGTCTTCAGATTTTTATGACCCAACATGGAGCCAACCGTTTCCATGGACACACCATTACTCAATGTTATGGTTGTGGCAAAGGTATGCCGGGCCATATGAAAGGTCATCTTCTTATTGATAGCACATACATCGCCAATTTCTTTCAGGTAGGCATTCATCTTCTGGTTCGATGTAACAGGAAATAGCTTTCCATTCACTTCAGACGTCAACGAATTTTTATACCTATCAATAAGTTTCATTGCTTCCGGCAGCAGGGGAATATTCGATTGCACTCCCGTTTTTTTACGGTTAATCACAATCCAGTTCTCACCATCCAGGCCCACATGAATGTCTTTGATAGTCAGGTTCAGCACATCGGAATAGGATAACCCGGTATAGCAACAGAAGATGAATACATCGCGCACATGCCCTAGCCGGTCAATTGAAAACTCCTTTTCTCTAATGGCGGTGATCTCATCCATCGTAAGATAGTCTTTATTTACATCCACCTGCGTTACCTTGAAATTGATGAATGGGTCGTGGTCTATCCATTGGTACTTTCTGGCCAGGAGAACAATCTTTTTTACGTTCTTCAAATATTTCATCGCTGTATTATGGCCAATGTTCTTCTTCACTTTCAAAAAATACTCGAGATCTGATATAAAACTATAATTCAGTTTTTCGATGGCGATATCCTCGGCTTTATGCACCGCTTTCAGGTATTCCTTTAAATGTTTCAGCGTGATTACGTATCGCATCCAGGTGCCTTGAGAGAATCCCTTCCCAATCTGACCTTTCATCAAATCATTATGCTGTTCAAAAAGCATGATCAGGGAATTTGTCTTTTTCTGATGGCCCAGATATCGCTGCTTGATTTCATCCGAAGTGACAAGGCCACCCTCCTCATTTATATCTTCGAAGATTTGATGCAACCGGACACTCACTGTATTGAGAAAATGGTTAATAGTCCTTGATTCCTCGCTACTGCCTTTTATCCGACCTGCATTAACGATCCATTGTTCGGGCAAGATCGATTTTCCTGTGGATATTTCAGCGCGTTTTCCCTGAACGGTGACTCGGACATAAATGGGAACTTTCCCTGAACTTTGATTCATTCTGGCCTTGTTTAGCCAATTGAGCACGGACATGTTAACCTTCATATATCAAAATGGAATTAAAGACCACTAAAATTAAGTTTAAAACTGCCTTAGAAGGCAATTAATGCAATTCGGTTAACATAATCATATCCTGAATTTGTTGCCCGAATTGTTAACCTAATATATGAAAATCATTATGAAAAATGAAAGGTCCTGAAAACAAAAAACCCTCTAAAAATGAATTTTAGAGGGTTTT
>JBGSYX010000536.1:0-3766 GCA_041750735.1 Cyclobacteriaceae bacterium | reverse complement strand
ATCAAACTTGGCGGCGTACCTCACTGGGGAAAAATGAATAATAAGCTCTATGAGAATATTGAGTTCATCAGGCAGAAATATCACCGATGGCAAACCTGGGTCGATGTGCGAAATGAACTCGACCCGAAAGGAACCTTTCTTAACGATTTCATCATTAAAATGGGACTATTATAGCCATGGGAAAAACAATAAAAATACTCTCGATTGATGGCGGCGGTACAAGAGGCCTCATGCCTGCTACCATGCTCAACTGCCTCGAACTGGAAACCGGTAAATCCGTTACTGAAATGTTTGATGTAATTGTTGGCGCTGCTACGGGTGGCATCATTGCCACCGCGTTGGCTGCTGGCGTATCAACCAGTGAAATTATTGATATTTATCTCAACCGTGCTTCCTATATCCTGCCTGGCAATGCATTCAGGCGAATATGGAACCCAGTGAATCTTTTTTCTTCGAAATACCCAAACAAAAACCTGAAAAGCCTCCTGGTCGAGAAATTTGGCGCGGATACTACCATGACGGATGTATATAGTCAGCATGGCAACAGCACAGTTTTTCTTATCGCCACACTCGATCTCAGCCCGGATCTGGGGCAGGAGGAAACACCCGCATTCAAAGTAGTGATCTATAATTCCATTTTGCGGGCACATCATCCGGAAAACCTCGTTGACATTGCCATGCGATCGTCAGCGGCTGCCGTGAATCTGCCGATTTACCAGCATTTTGGTGAAGGTGGCAACTACGCAAATGACCCGGCCCTTATTGGGTTTTCATTTAGCCTTTGCGATAAGAAAGGACCGGCAGATTCAAGTCTGTTGCCTGGTGGCAAACTGGGTCTTGCTGCTGACATAAGCGACATCCGACTGCTCTCGCTCGGTTCTGGCTCGGATGGCCGATCCTTTGTCACTCGCGAAAAAATAGGAAATGGAAGTTGGGGCCTAACAAAATGGATGGGGCATCTTGTGAACCTTGTCATCGATACTGGCATGGTTTATACTCAATACCTGCTGGATGAAATGCTTGATGATAAACAATATCTCCGGATCAATCCATACTATAAATCTGCCAAAGCTCCTGCAGTATTGAAAAATGAAAAACTGGCGATCGATGTGACAAAACAGGAACAACTTGATGCCATAAAATCATTTGCCGAATTGACTTTTGAATCTGAAAAAGAGCGGATTCTGAAGTTTCTGAATTGAAAACGAAATTCTCATTCATTTAAAAATTTGTGCAGCCACTTGTATTCGTTGTTCAATATGACCATGGTATGAAATTGTCAGCGATTAAGCTGCCAAAATCCAACACAAAATCGTTGGTTAAATCTATAGAGAAGCAATATTTCGGGATTTGCACGTTTTGCATTTTTGATACAGATTGCTGCAAGAATTATGACAATGCGAAAACATCTATTTTTATTGATATTTCTCCTTGCCGACCATTCACTCATAGCCCAGAAAACACTCGACAATACCAAAATCGATGGCTATCGGGGAATTTGGTTTACCCTTGGGCAATTCTCTGAATATGGTGATAAATATTCTGGCGGGCTAGGTACTTATACCGTCAAGCACCGTCCGCTGGCTATCTATGCTCCTGAAGTGAATAAAACCTTTTTTGTCTATGGCGGCACAACCGAAGAAAACGCGAAACACCTGCTCTGCATGATCGGATATTACGACCATAAAAACCGCAAATTATCCAAACCAACAGTTGTCTTTGACAAACAAGGCGTTGACGATCCTCATGACAATCCAAGCCTGTCGATAGACTCTAATGGATATTTGTGGGTTTTTATCAGTGGCAGAGGCCGCACCAGACCTGGATTCAAATACCGCAGCGATGCACCATGGAACATTGACTCATTCAGCAGAATGACAGAAGAAGAAATGACCTATCCACAACCATTTTGGGAGGATGCGCGGGGATTTTTTCACTTTTTTATCAAATACACTGGCATTCGCGAATTGTATTTCGAAACCAGCAAAGACGGTGTCAGTTGGAGTGACGATGCTAAACTTGCCGATATCGTGGAACCAGGTGCTACAAAAAGCAGTCATTACCAGGTTTCAGGGAATTATGGACAAAAGCACGCCACATTTTTCAACCGTCATCCGGATGGCAACGTCGATAAACGTACAGACCTGTATTATATCCAGACTACGGACTTTGGCCGCACATGGACAACCATTGAGGGGCAACCTCCCACCATCCCGATTACGGAAGTGGATTGTGGTGCGAGAGTTATTGACTACGCCGCAGAAGGCAAAAATGTGTATCTCAAAGATATGGGTTTTGATTCCCGGGGTTACCCTGTTTGCCTGTATATCACCAGCAAAGGCCATCAACCCGGCCCGGCTAATGGGCCCAGACAGTGGGTGACCACGAGATATAATGGATCGAAATGGATATCCACGATAGTTTGTGAATCGGACCATAATTATGACATGGGCAGTTTGCATACCAATGGCGTTGTCTGGCAGCTTACTGCTCCCACAGATGAAGGAGCTCAGCCTTACCAAGCTGGAGGAGAAATTGTGATGTGGAAAAGTAATGATAATGGCGATTCATGGACACGGGAAAAAACTGTTACCAAAAACAGCAAGTACAATCAAACCTATATGCGAAAGTCATTAAATGCCAGGGATCCATTTTTCTACTTTTGGGCCGATGGCGATTCGACACAATTATCAAGGTCCTGTCTATATTTTTCGGATTTAAAAGGAAAGCGTGTTTATCAAATGCCTTATGATTTGACGGAAGAATTAACCAAACCAACGCCTGTCCGTAAACGCTAATCCAATACAAAGGACTCTTAAACAAAATTCTACAGGAATATAAAAGTCAACAATGTCAAGTTGTCAAATCATGTCACAAAACCACAGGAAAAATTTTGACTCTAAAAGTCTGAGCCCCCTAATCAAATAATCATCCCAAGAAGATCAGTTGAAGAATAATCCGTGCTTAATATTCGGAATATTAATGCAATGGGGCTTTCAAGAAATAGGTGCGAAAAACACAATAAACTAAACCCTTTAGAGAATTTGTGTTTTAGTATATAGAATGGTATAAAAGCAAAAAGCCCTGAAGACAGGGCTTTTGATATAAAAGGTTGGCGGCGACTTACTCTCCCACGTGTTACGGCAGTACCATCAGCGCTGAGGGGCTTAACTTCTCTGTTCGGAAAGGGAAGAGGTGCACACCCTCGCTAGAGCCACCATTAAGGTTTTTTTTAAGTAATGAGTATGGAGTATCTAGTATTAAGACTTGTTTTTCCTAGTACATAATACTTTGTACTTGATACCATCTACTTAAAAGACATGTAGTTAGTGAAAGAGTCACGAAGGTTCTAAAAAAAAAGTATCGAGCTACAAAAGAAAGATCTTGGGTAATTAGTACTACTCGGCTTTGACATTACTGTCTTTACACCTGTAGCCTATCAACGTCATCGTCTATGACGACCCTTATATGGAAGCCTCATCTTGAGGTGAGTTTCGTGCTTAGATGCTTTCAGCGCTTATCTCGACCGTACTTAGCTACCCGGCGGTGCAGTTGGCACCACAACCGGTACACCAGCGGTACGTCCAACCCGGTCCTCTCGTACTAAGGTCAGGTCCTCTCAAGCTTCCTACGCCCACAACAGATAGGGACCGAACTGTCTCACGACGTTCTGAACCCAGCTCGCGTGCCACTTTAATCGGCGAACAGCCGAACCCTTGGGACCTTCTCCAGCCCCAGGATGTGACGAGCCGACATCGAGGTGCCA
>JBGSYX010000535.1:0-1664 GCA_041750735.1 Cyclobacteriaceae bacterium | reverse complement strand
GCTCAGTCATCGCTACAACCAAATCGCCTTTTGAACAAATATATTCTTCAGGAAATACTCCGTTGTAATGCTTTGCCTTTTCAATGTCGAATTTAAATCCACCAGATTCGTAAAAGTTCCCAGGTGTTAAGAGAATATAGTTACCTTTCGAATCAAAGAATTCGCCCTTGAACGAAAAGCCATGTTTAATGTGAATTTTGTTTCGTAGGGTAGTTTGTATAACTTTATCCATACTTCAACTCATCTAACTGTCTCTTTATTTCTTTTTCTATTTCTTTTGAATCGGTAAAGAGTATATCAAGATTTTGATTGAAGCCATCCATTTTGGCGGCGAACTGTTTGGGCGTGAGGTCGGTGTATTCGATCTTCACGTCAAAGTATTGACCCGCGCTGAAGGAATATTTCTTGTCTTTGATCTGCTCGTAACTCACAACCACGGAAAAATCGTCGGAAGCCTGATGCAGGTTGAAGGTCGAAATGATGCGGTCTTCTTCCGCTTGCGAGAGCAGGGTCTTTTGATTCTTCCCATCCTTGATCACAGTGCCGAGTTTGGATGCATCCATCAGGACGATATTTCCCTTGATGTTGGCTTTATCCAAAAACAGGATTGAAACATTGGTACCTGTGGTGGCGAAGATGTTGCTGGGCATTGATACCACGCCACGCAACATACGAGCCTCCACTAGTTTCTCACGGATTTTTTTCTCGATACCGCTCTGGGCAGTGAGAAAGCCTGTCGGGACGACTACCGCCGCCTTGCCATTAGGCGCGAGCGAATACATGATGTGTTGGATGAAGACCAGGTAGATCGCCATCTTGTTCTTTTCTTTATTTGGAATCTTTGGTATTCCAGCGAAGAATCTCTCGTTATTTGTTTTCGCGTCCAAATCGTTAAGGTGATCACTAAAATCAAGTTTAAATGGTGGATTAGAGACAACAAAATCAAACTTCATTAATGATTTTCCAACTTTATGATAAGGATTTGTTAGTGTATTTCCTTGTACGGCGTTTTGAATGGAATGAACAAGATTATTAAGTATGAGGTTGAGCCTAAGCATACTTGATGATTTTTGGGATATATCTTGCGAATAAATCGTACATTTATCTTCTCCAATAGCATGTGCGAGACTCATCAACAATGTTCCTGATCCAGCAGCAGGATCATAGCAAGTAACATTCTTAACAGGCCCCTCTACTAAAATTGATGCCATTATTTTTGCTACTGCGTGAGGTGTGTAATACTCTGCGTATTTTCCTCCGCCATCTTTGTTGTAATCCTTAATTAGATACTCGAAAATAGTAGAGAAGAAATCGAATTTCTGGCTAAACATTTGCTCGAAGCTGAAGTTTATTAACTGATTTATTAATGCCTTGCAGAAGTCGTCCCTTCGAGAGCTATCTGTTATGTATTGCGATAGCTCATCGAATAGAATTACTTTAGCCCCCGTACCAGTCTTTACCGAAAAGATGTCGTTATTTGTTATTGCGATATCACGTAATGTGTCATCAAACAGCTTCGCAAATTGCTCACTGTTTTGCTTCAAAGCAGCTTGATAGGATTGAGTGTAATCCTCTTCATATTCCCGAAGTGCATTTATATCAAAGTGAGATGATCTTCTGAATTCTGCCTTTAGAAACTTAGCTGAGTGAGAATATTTGAACCT
>JBGSYX010000534.1:0-11746 GCA_041750735.1 Cyclobacteriaceae bacterium | reverse complement strand
GAATTTTTTGATCGGATCCTCATAATCTTCAAAGGCATCGAGTTCTGTCATCAGGTTTTGCTCTATTTCCAGCAGTTGTTCAAACTGAAGAAATACAGAATCGGGCTTTGCGACTTCCGAACTAAACGTGATTTTATCAGTGTACTGGAGTATTCTGTTTTTTACCTCGATATATTCATGGTCATGAATGGCGCGAAGAGCATTTTTATCATCCTCGTTAGTTTGTAGATACACCCAGTTGGTCACCAACATTTTAGACCTGGTCACCAGTAGAATAAAATCGTTGACCGCATCAGTGATCGGATTTATGACTTCCTGCGATTGCCTGATGATAGCGTTTCCTTTGTAAATAGTAATAACACTGTACGACGCATTAAGACTGAATATGATAAGCAATGCCAAAAAGCCCCAAATAATTTTGCGCCTGATTGTGAACCTGAATCCCTTCATTGGATAAACTTATTTTTATATGCGAATGTGAAATAAAAATTAAAGCTGAACTATCACCTCTATTTCAGGCCAATTTATAAAAAACTATAATATAAAAGAGATATGGAATATTCTGTTTGTGTAATATAAGCCCATTGAAAGTGATTCTTCCGCAAGGTGGTTAAATAGGCCGGAAAATTCATCTTTTAAAGTCTTGGAATATCATCCTTTCGCTTGAAATCCTGAGGATTTTGTGTTGAAATTCGAGTCGATGAAGGCACAGTGACCCGAAACTACCGTCATGTTCCGACATTGTGGTAAAATATTACACACATGACGTTTAAATTATAATTGTACGTGAGGAACTATTAAATTTACGGTTCAAATAAAAAGTTTATGATCAATAAATTAGAGGCCATTAAAGCACGGTTTGAGGAAGTTGGGCAATTGATAGTGCAGCCGGGCGCCATGGCTGATATGAAGCAGTTTTCCAGGCTGAGCAAAGAATACAGTGACCTGGAAAAAATTGTGGAGAAATACCAGGAGTATAAAAAAATACTCGATGGCCTGAAGAGCGCCAGACATATGCTTGAAACAGAAAAGGATCCTGATTTTCGCGAAATGGCCAAGGCGGAACTTGACGAACTCCAGCCCAAAAGAGAGCACATAGAGGAAGAAATAAAACTGATGCTGATACCTAAGGACCCGAATGATAGTAAGAACATAATTTTGGAAATCCGTGCGGGTACAGGCGGAGATGAAGCGGGGATTTTTGCCGGGGATTTGTTCCGGATGTATTCTAAGTTTTTCGAAAAGCAGGGATGGAAACTTCAGCTTACCGATTTTGTGGAAGGTACCGCCGGCGGTTATAGCAAGCTCGTTGCGAGCGTGGAGGGCAATGACGTTTATGGAATGATGAAGTTTGAGAGCGGCGTTCACCGCGTACAGCGTGTACCCGCAACTGAAACCCAGGGGCGGATTCATACATCGGCAGCCAGTGTGGTAGTGCTTCCTGAAATGGATGATGTGGAGGTGGAGATCGACCTGAACGATGTGCGAAGAGATGAATGTTGTTCTTCGGGCCCCGGAGGCCAGTCAGTAAATACAACCTATTCCGCCATCAGACTGACACATATTCCTACCGGGATTGTGGTTCAATGCCAGGATCAGAAGTCCAAGCTGAAAAACTATGATAAGGCGCTTAACGAACTAAAATCCAGGCTTTATGCCATCGAACTTCAGAAGCAACAGGAAGAAATTGGCGCTGAGCGCAAATCAATGATCCGTTCCGGGGATAGGTCAGAGAAAATCCGGACATATAACTACCCGCAAGGTCGCGTCACGGATCATCGTATAGGCTATTCGCAGCACAATTTACCCAGTGTTATGGATGGCAACATCCTCGATTTCATAGAGCAACTCCGGATTGCTGACAATTCCGAAAAGCTTCAGGCTGGTACTTCTGATTGATGACTTTCATCTTCAAAAACACTGGACTTTTTTTATTGATTGGATTTTTCAGTCTGACATTTTGGAGGTGTACTCCTGATGAGGAAATCGTGGATTATAATTATACTGGTGGACTGGAATTCTCGACTGATTCTGTGGTCTTCGATACAGTTTTTACGGGTATGGGTAGCGCTACGAAAAGGTTCATCGTGCGAAATACTGCTGCAAATGCATTAAAAATCCAAGGGATAACCTTATCCGGAGGTGACGATTCTCCTTTCAAAATTTTCATTAATGGAAGAGAAACCAGCGGGTTGACCGATGTGGGAATATTGGGAAAAGATTCTGCCCTGGTTCTGGTCGAGGTATTCATCGGTCCGGGAAATGCCAACAGCCCATACCTGGTCCGGGATTCAGTAATATTTGAAACCAATGGAATTGTCCAAAATGTCCAGTTGCTAGCCTGGGGTCAGGACGCCAATTACCTGGGAAATGAAGTAATTGAATGTGATGCTGTCTGGTCAAATGACAAGCCATACGTGCTATATCAATCCGCCCTGATAGATACTTTGTGCAGCCTCACTATTGAAAAAGGAACCAGAATATATGCCGGAAAAGATGCGTATTTATATGTGAAAGGCCAGTTACTTGTCAATGGCACACCCGAAGAGCGGGTTCAGTTCAGGAATGTGCGCCTTGATGCGACGTATGAGAATATACCAGGTCAATGGGGAGGAATTGTTTTTTTGGAAGGCACCTACGATAACCGAATTAACTTTGCCAGTATCAGGAACGCAATTTACGGTATCCGCCTTGGCGCTCCGGACACCGATACCATTCCGGAGATTATTATTGAAAATACCATCATCGAAAATATGAGTCATTCAGGGATACTGGCTTTCACCTCTGATTTACTGGCCGAAAATACGCTGATCGATAATTGTGTTCAATTTGTCTGTGCCAATATCGCCGGTGGCAATTATACTTATCGGCATTGCACTATGGCCAATTACCCAAACGGTTTTATTCCCGAAAACCCAGCGGTGTATTTCTCAGACAACCTCCTCCTCGACGATAACAGCACCATTGTCAACGATTTGCAGGTTATTTTATACAATACCATTATTTACGGTGAAGCAACCGATGAGATATTATTCAACCTTGATGGCGGAGCCACAACCACGGTGGGCATGAGAAATAATATTTTCCGCACCACGTTGGATATTCTTGACACACTGGGCAACCAACTCAATACTGATCCTAAGTTTGTGGATGTTTTGCGCTATAATTTCCGCCTTGACACACTCTCACCGGCAAAAAATAATGGAGCAGCCATTGAGGTTTTGATGGATTTGGATGGGAACCTTCGTGATCTACTTCCTGATATTGGCGCCTATGAACGTATTGAATAGTCTGTAATATGAAAATTATCCAGAAAGAATTGGCTTTGAAACCATACCGTCGCGGTTTTCATCTTATCACGAGTGATATCCAGCAACATATACCTGAGTTAACGACAATAAAAGCCGGAATTCTCCAGGTTTTCATCAAACATACTTCTGCCAGCCTTACGGTCAATGAAAATGCAGACCCTACGGTACGACAGGATTTCGAGACACATTTCAATAAAATGATTCCCGAAGGGATGTCCTATTATGTCCATGATGATGAAGGTCCCGACGATATGCCAGCACATATCAAATCTTCCCTGTTGGGGTGCTCGGTATCTGTGCCAATTACTTCAGGAAGGCTCAACCTCGGTACATGGCAGGGTATTTACTTGTGCGAACACCGGAATCATGGCGGATCAAGAAAACTAGTGATCACAATAATCGGCGAATAATCATGAAGAAAAGACTGTTATTGCTCAGTAATTCTACAATGCCTGGCGAACCGTATCTGGGTTGGCCAAAAAACCATATCAGGGACTTTCTGGGTAAGAAAGTAAAAAAAGTGCTCTTCTTTCCCTATGCCGGCGTCACAATTTCGCACAGTGATTACAAGCAAAATGTTGCCACTGCGATGTCTGAAATCGGATACCAGGTTGTCAGCATTTATGACGCTGAAACTTCCGGCGATTTTCTGGCAGGTTTTGATGCCATTATGGTAGGAGGGGGCAATACATTTCAGTTGGCAGCAACAATGCAGGCCAAAAAGTTCATTCAGCCGATCAGGGAGGCGGTAGAAAACGGCAAACCGTTCATAGGATGGAGCGCTGGATCAAACATCGCGTGCCCTACCATTCGCACCACGAACGACATGCCCATAGTACAACCGGAATCATTTCTGGCGCTGAACTTGGTGCGTTTTCAGATAAATGCACATTACACAGAAGCGACGCTCCAGCATCATGGCGGGGAAACACGGATCATGAGGATTAATGAGTTTTTAACAGCAAACCCCACCGAAACAGTAGTGGGGTTGCCTGAAGGATCATTAATGAGATTGGAAAATGGCTCATTGTATTTCGCGGGAAAAGGACCGTGCAAAGTATTCCGCTATTCAAAGGAGCCTGAAGCCTTTATTGATGGCGATGACCTGAGTTTTTTATTAAAATCCCAGCGCTAAAGATCGCCGGTTATTTTTCCACCGAGGCTGGTGCTTGATTTTACTTCTGCCGGCTTACCACGGTATTTGAGCGCCGCTTTCGATCCGGCATTGGCTTCAAGTTTGTTTGTAACCCAGACAACTACGTCAGATGTAGTATTGGATTTTACAAATCCATTTACCGATTCCAATTCGTAGGCGTTGTATTTACTGCCGAGATTGGCATCGACTTCCTGTAAATCGGTTTTGCCGGAAATTTCAATTCTTCCACCGTTGTTGAGAGATGCCTTGATCGCTGACGCTTCAACATTAATATTAAGAACAGCCCCTCCTGTAGATTTCAATTCGATCTGATCCCCGGTGAGCGCTCCTTCAAATTTAACATCAGCATTATTACCAACGTCGATCGACCTGATTTTTACGTAATCCACCTCAATGTTAATATTGGTATTGTTGTAAATGCCCGTCTTCAACTTGATCCTCAGTTCCCTACCGGAGGATTCTACCACTATTTTATCATAGTCAATTCCAGTAGCCGTCATTATCACATTCTCTTTATCAGCTTTTCTGAATACTACTTTCATGTTGTCCGAAATAACCACTTTATCGAATGCGTCGACTTCCTTGATAACCCGGTTTTGTGCGTGACCAGTTAAAATCAGGCCAAAGACGAAAAGGCTGAAGAGAAAAGTTTTTACGTATGTTTTCATATTCATTTTAAATTAATACTCGAAGATGGCATAATCCTGTGGCGAAAAAAAGCGAAAAACCCATCGGCTATTACCTGATGGGTTTTTGGGAAAATAACTCTATTCCTTTTCTTTTTCCTGCATTTCCTTCATCAACTTCTGTTGGATTTCCATGGGAACTGGGGCGTATTCAGCAAATGATGTGGAAAAGCTGGCTCTACCTTGTGTAATCGACCGTAGAGTAGTTGTGTATTTGTACATCTCGGCCAATGGAGTTTTGGCGATAATTACCTTATACAATCCCTTGCTATCCATACCTAGTATTATTGATCGCCTTGTTTGCAAATCGGTCATAACTTCACCCATTAGTTCATCCGGTACCATCACTTCAAGGTTGTAAATAGGTTCGAGGATTTTCGGATCCGCTTTGATGAAAGCCTGCTTGAATGCCTGTGCACCTGCGATTTTGAATGAAATATCGTTGGAATCAACGGGGTGCATTTTACCGTCATATACGAACACAGCGATATCGCGAGCATACGAGCCGGTGATCGGTCCTTCTTCCATTTTCTCCATAACACCCTTGAGGATCGAGGGAATAAAACGGGCATCGATGACACCTCCGACGATACAATTGTAAAAAACGAGTTGGCCGCCCCAGTCCAGATCAATGACTTCCTTACCTCTCACGTTGAAGTTAGCAGGGTTTGGCATACCTTCATAATATGGCTGAATGTGCAGCCATACCTCACCAAACTGGCCAGCGCCACCTGATTGCTTTTTGTGGCGATAATCGGCATCAGCTGGCTTCTGAATAGTTTCCCTGTAGGGTATTCTTGGCTTCAGAAATTCTATTTCGATCTTATGATTATTCTTGAGTTTCCATTCGGTCACGGTAAAGTGCAGCTCTCCCTGGCCTTTTAGGATGAGTTGTTTCAGCTCCCTTGAATATTCATATAGGATTGTCGGATCCTCTTCGTGAATTTCACGAAGTGCTTCGGCGAGTTTTTCGTCGTCATTTTTGTCTTTTGGCTTTATAGCTGTAGTGATCCGTGGTGCCGGAAATTCCATAGGTTTTATGGCGAAGCTTACACTTTTATCGTGCAATGTCTGGTTGGTATGTGTGTCTTTCAGCTTTACTGTAGCACCAATATCTCCAGCAGACAACATATCAACGGCGTTTTTATTTTTGCCGTCCATGATAAACAGCTGATTAAACCGTTCGGTGGTATCAGTTTGATTGTTAACCAAATCCTGACCAACCTTCAATGTTCCGGACGTCACTTTAAAATAGGTGATTTTTCCGAGGAAAGGCTCAATGATTGTTTTGAAAACAAAAATAGATGTGGGGTGTCCCGGATCGCAAACGATTTCTTCTCCCTCAGTAGTGATTTCGGAATGCATTTCTACTGCAGCCGGAGCTACATTATCGATAAAACCCATGAGGCGGCCACTGCCCATGTTGTTTTTAGCTGAGAGGCAAAAGATGGGGAAAACTTCATGCTTCATCATGCCAATTTTCAGTCCCTTTCGCAATTCATCTTCATCGAGACTGCCTTTTTCGAAATACAACTCCATGAGTTCCTCATCGTTTTCGGCGGCTTTCTCCACTAATTCATTGTGCAATTCATTTGCCCTGTCCTGTTCGTCTTTGGGAATTGGCATCTTCTCGGGCTTACCTCCATCCTTGGGGAATTTATAAAGCGTCATTTTCAATAAATCGATGATGCTGTCAAATCCTTCTCCTTGATTCACCGGGTATTGCATTAAAATGGCGGGAGCTCCAAAGCGCTTCTTTACAGAATCCACGGCAGCATCGAAATTCGATTTTGGATGATCCACCTGGTTGATGGCTATGATCACCGGCTTTTTGAATTGATCCGCATAGTTCCATACGAGTTCGGTACTCACTTCCACTCCATTCTGTGCGTTGATTACCATGACACAGGTATCGGCCACTTTCATCGATGAAACCATCTCACCCATGAAATCATCCAGCCCTGGAGTATCTATAATATTGATCTTGTAACCACGCCATTCTGTATGCATGGAGGTGGCATAAACAGAATTCAATCGCTCATGCTCTATATCGTGGTAATCGGAAATCGTATTTTTATCTTCAACGGTACCTCGTCGTTTGATTAGACCGGCTTCAAAAATCATGGTCTCGGCAAGGGTTGTCTTGCCGCATTTTGCCCCGCCAATCAATACCACATTTTTTATGTGTTTCTCATCGTATGTCTTCATAGTATAAAGCTTATTGGGTTAGAAATTCTTAAAAAAATGCCTTCTGAGTAGGAAGGTCGGTAAAACTAACCGAATGGGGTATTAAAAGCAACTGTAGTTTATCAATTATTAAGCTGAATTGGGGTAGTGAATAGGACCGCATATAAAAAACAAAGGTGAACTTGGCAGTTCACCTTTATTCAACCTAAACACCCAAAATTATGAAAAAACTACTAAGACAATTCTTTTTGATTTGCAGGACTCTAGTTGTCCCGCTTTTAACTATCTAACGACTAGTTCTTGATTTTGTTTTACAAACATTACTAAATCGTTGACATTACAAAGATACGGTATTATTTATGAATTGGTTTCAATAAACAAGCAAAAAATTATTACATCACTAATAAATCTTCATATCGGTTAAAATATTCAAAATTCGTCATCTTCATTTTATAATGATTTAACAATAGAAATTACCGCTTATTGAAAATTTTGCCTCTCTGAGCACTTCATGGATTTATGACCACAAAAACAATTTATGTTCAACCTATGATGAATAGGGTGTTTTGAGTCGATTGGGCATAAAAAAAGCTGCAAAAAGCAGCTTTTAAGTATGGGTGGAAGACCGGGTTCGAACCGGCGACCCTCAGAACCACAATCTGACGCTCTAACCAGCTGAGCTACAACCACCGTGTAAAAGGGAGTGCAAATCTACATGCTAAGGTATAATTACCAAAATTATTTCCGTTGTTTTCTTTGAGGTGGTTCAGATGATTCATCATGCTTCTACTCTTTATTTAATCAACCAAAACAGCTTCCTTTATATCTAACGGTTTTATTCAAAAAGTGGTAAATATCCAATGATAATGACCTGTATTTCAATTTGAATTAACTGGCAGAATCTGTATCCTCAATGATTTTTTGCACGACATCCGGATCGAGCAAGGTGGAAGTATCCCCGAAATTCGTCGTTTCTCCATTGGCAATCTGTCGTAATATCCGTCGCATGATTTTACCTGAGCGCGTTTTTGGCAATCCCGGTACTATCTGTATTTTATCCGGCTTTGCGATCGGCCCGATGATGTTGGACACTGTCACCCTGATTTCATTTTTCAGGTTGGCCTCCGATCGGTCGCTCATATCGCATATAGCAAAGGCGTAAATACCCTGGCCTTTTATTGGATGCGGATAACCAACTACTGCGGATTCGATCACTTTTGGATGCTCGTTGATGGCGTTTTCCACCTCAGCAGTTCCCATCCTGTGACCTGAGACATTAATCACATCATCAACACGGCCAAGAATCCGGTAGTATCCATCCTCATCTCTTTTCACGCCATCTCCTGTAAAATATAATCCTTTAAAGGATTTAAAGTAGGTTTCTTTAAACCGGGTGTGATCGCCGTAAGTGGTTCGCATGATTCCTGGCCACGGAAATTTAATGCAAAGGTTGCCCTGTACACTGTTTCCTTTTAGTTCCTTTCCTTCATTATCGACAATAATTGGCTGAACACCGGGAAGCGGCAAAGTCGCATAGGCTGGTTTGGTAGGAGTAATTCCCGCCAATGGTGAAATGAGTATTCCACCTGTTTCAGTTTGCCACCAGGTATCGACAATAGGACACCGGCCCTTGCCGATGTGGTCATGGTACCAGTGCCATGCTTCTTCATTGATGGGTTCGCCTACTGTTCCCAGTACTTTCAGAGAATCGAGTTTATACGGCATTATTGGATCTATACCAAAAGCTTCGAGCGCTCTGATTGCGGTCGGGGCAGTATAAAATTGATTAATCCTGTATTTATCAACGATTTCCCAAAATCTACCAGGGTGAGGATGGGTGGGGATACCCTCATACATGACAGTAGTAGCACCATTGAGCAGCGGCCCATAGACTATGTATGAATGACCGGTAATCCAGCCAATATCAGCAGTACACCAAAAAATATCTTCGTCACTAAACTGGAAGACGTTTTTAAATGTGTAATAGGTATAAACCATATAGCCGCCACAGGTATGCACGATTCCTTTTGGTTTTCCCGTAGAGCCTGATGTATAAAGGATGAACAACATATCTTCCGAGTCCATTGTTTCGGCCACGTTTTCTTTTGGCATACCCTTTATTGCGTCGTGCCACCAGATATCCCGACCTTTTACCATCTCTACTTTTGATTTGGTACGTTCGAGAACGATTACTTTTTCAACGGTGGAGGTAGTTTTAAGAGCTTCATCTACAAGGTCCTTTATTGGAAAGATTTTTGGTCCTCTGAAATTGCCATCAGAGGTGAGCACGATGCGTGCCTGGCAGTCATTGATACGGTCGGAAAGCGAATTTGCTGAAAACCCGGCAAATACTACCGAGTGAATTGCTCCGATCCTTGCACATGCCAACATAGCAATGGCAGCCTCCGGAACCATAGGCATATAAATTACCACACGATCACCTTTGCGGATGCCCTGAGCTTTTAATGCATTGGAGAATTCGCAGGTTTTTTCATAGAGTTGCTTATAGGTAAGAGTGATTGAAGCCTCTTTCGGATCATTGGGTTCCCAGATGATAGCGGCTTGCTCTCCACGCGTATAGAGGAAGCGCTCAAACATATTTTCAGTAATATTGAGCTTCCCATTTAGAAACCATTGGATACTCGGCGTGTCGAACTCCCAATCGACGACTTGCGTCCATCTTTTTTTCCAATAGAATGTCTCAGCAATCTGCGTCCAGAATTCATCCGGATGCATCACACTTCGTTGATATTCATGAATATAACCTGCCAGTGTGTGAATTCTTCTTGCCATTATGTCTCAAAATTTTAGGTTAATGAATGGTTAGAATGCGCTTGAAGATATTAGTGATTCGGGCTTAAAGCGGGATGAAATATAAATATTTTTCAAAACAAATGACCTGAGCCATGGAAATTACTCGAAGTCAATGTAGAAATCACATGAAAGGGACAAGATATTACAATATTTCTGTAAGGATGGCAAGGCAAGTGCCAAGCAGTCCAATTATAGCTCGTTTTTTATGGAAGGAATGGTCAGGGCTGGTTTCAAAATAGATGGTTGTGGAAATATGAATCAGATTGCCACTGACAATAGAAAACAAAATGATAAATCCCTGCTTACCCAACAATTCATATTGGTTTGCCATTTCGCTCAAAAGCAGGCCCAGCGGAGAAGCCAAACTGAAAATTATTAAAAGCGTCAGAAGGGTTAACTTCTTTTTGAAAACGAAACTCAATACGGCGACCAATGCAATAGCTTCCGGAATTTTATGCAGAATTATACCTAACATAAGGCCTGAGTTGCCCATTACACCATGCTGATGACCCGGATGAACAAGAATGCTGCCGTCCATGATGGCGTGAAGACAAAGCCCGGACATAAGGATGACAGGTGAAATACGTCCGTGATGGGAATGATTATGCATGTGTCCATGTTCCACACCGGAGGTAGTGAAGTCCAGGAGCATTTGCATAATAAACCCAACTAACACAAATATGCCTACCAACTTTGGATCATCAGAGGCTGACATCAGTTCCGGAAGAAGGTGTACGAGCGTAATGGAAAAAATAAAAGATCCGGCAAACACCAACATATATTTGATGTCGGGTTTTCTGGCGCCTGGATAATAAATAATGACTAATCCGGGGATAAGGGCGGTGAGAAAAAGTATCGTTAATGCCAGACCTGTCATTTTACGTTGGATTTTTTTGATTATGTCTATTAGTGTACTTCACTTTCTGCCTGGTCATCGTTGGGGATCAGTTCGATGGCCGATTTTATTCCGGGCGAGGCATACGTTTCCAGTTCGCCATTGTCAGCGCTATATATTAGATAGGCGTCAAGTGCAGGATCTTTGTCCAGGATTTCTTTTGCTTTCTCAACTCCCAAAACCATGAATGCCGTGGCATAGGCATCAGCTACCATACAATTATCTGCAAAAACCGAGGCGCTTAACAGAGCATGAGAAATAGGATAGCCGGTAGAGGGGTCGATCGTATGTGCATACTTTTTACCATCTCGCACATAATAATTTCGATAATTACCGGAAGTAGCTACAGCCCTGTCAACCAAGTTGGCTACTGCAAGTATTTTACGATCATACACCTCCACTGTTGGGTCTTCGATTGCCGTTCGCCAAGGATCACCATTGTTTTTTCTACCCCTGCAAACAATTTCACCACCGATTTCAACAAGAAGACTCTTAGCGCCTTTTTCCATAAGGAAATCCGATACCACATCTACCGCATATCCTTTAGCAATCGCCGAGAAGTCGAGTTTTATTCCGGGCATGTCTTTACATACTTTGTTCTCATCAAAATGGATTTTATCATAGCCAACCAATATCAGCAACGAATCTACGGTGGCGCTGTCCGGCGCCATGGATTTATCCGGCCCAAATCCCCAGG
>JBGSYX010000533.1:0-5727 GCA_041750735.1 Cyclobacteriaceae bacterium | reverse complement strand
CAACGCTTCCGGCGCATGGGCCGATTGTTGCAACACCATGGAATAAATGCTGTTCAGGCTGTTGAACAAAAAGTGGGGATTGATCTGGCTCTTCAGGGCGCTCAGCTCCGCTTCTATTTTTTGCTTCTGCAACTCAGTCAGCCGTGCTTGGGATTCCTTATAAAGAAACCATGATTTAGAAAAATGCAACAGTGATGAAATACTCACCAGCACAACAAAATATTTGCCCGTCTCCCAGAAATCGAAATAGGAAATGAGGTAATACCCGGGAAATACCAACCCGATGATATGGTCAAAAAGCAGTATCTGTGCCCAAGTGAAGGCCAGCAGTGTCAACACAGCAACAAGCGTATAAACTCCATAGCGCCCATGCTGGAAAAAGCGGGGTACAAGCACTAGCAGATTCATATATACGGCAGCGATGAGAAAAATGCTGAATACGCCGGTATAGATATAATCGGTAGTCGCAAGTTCGCTCGACACCTGGAAATTTTTCAGGAGAACATATAGTGATAGGCTCCAGAAAAGAAGATGCTGGAGCCACCGCTGTTTCATAAGATTCATTAGGTGAATCATGATCTAACTTTGGTGTATTTCACCGTTTCCTTAAACGCATCTTTGTCGTTGGCGTACCGGGTAATGAACTTCTGCAGGTCATTAGTAGATGCAGTGATAACGACATAATCCGCGTCTTTTGGCTGTTCATGAGCAAGCCTGATCCTGTTTTGCTCAAACAAATCGATAAGCCGCTCATTATCAAACTCTGTAAGGTAGATTTCTCCGCCCTTCATTTCAAATTTCATGAATGTATGGACAGGAATATAATTTTTGAGCATATTTTCGAGAGCGAGGCAATCACCTCCATCGAAAAACGAACAATCGCCATCCGGGAAAAGGTCGATAAAATATTGCCCCTGGAGTTGCAAAAGGCCCATTACTAAGTTGATGGTGTCTTCCTTGTCGATGATGGTGAATAGATACCTTTTTTCAGATGTTGTGTCGATCCTGATCCACAGATCATCATCGGAGGCTTCTTTCCAGGTGCCGATGAGTTTGGTTTCGACGATAAGATCCTGCTGGTGAAATAGCGGGTGAATGGAAAAAATCCCACAACCCGAAACGAGGACGAAAAGCGCGAGATAAATAGCGCTGAGGGTGATTCTTTGATTTTTCATTGTTATAAATTTAAATACCAACCAAAGGGATTGCATTCATGGGAATCTACCAAAAAAAGTCGCTCAACCACAAAAGTAACCGGTTGAAACCGTAAATTCCGCGGTCAAAATACCACACGGCAAAACCGATTTTGTCACTATACGATTTTTTCATGCATCGTCGATCCTATACTTTCCTTTTTCTCTTACTAATCATAGCTTGTCAGCCGGCACAAAAGGACATTCCTGAGCGCATCGGACTGATCACCGAAAAAGCCATGGTAGTCTCGGCGCATCCATTGGCCACACAAGTTGGCGTGGATATTATGAAAAAGGGAGGAACAGCCATTGACGCAGCTGTCGCCGTTCATTTTGCATTGGCCGTGGTACTTCCTGCAGCCGGAAATATCGGAGGTGGTGGGTTTGTAGTTTATCGTGACAAAGACACACATTTTTTTACCCTCGATTACCGCGAAAAAGCGCCTATGACAGTTTCACGGAATATGTACCTCGATTCTCTGGGTCAGGCGATGACGGAGAAAAGCCTATTCGGCCATATAGCTTCCGGTGTACCCGGATCAGTGGATGGCATGGTGAAACTGCACGAAAGGTTCGGTACGCTGCCATGGGCGGAACTCATCGATCCGGCAATACAACTCGCACGCTTCGGTTTCACGCTTACGGAAAAGGAGGCTGGTGGATTGAATCAAATCCAGGATGCCCTGAGGCAATACAATACTATTCTGCCCCAAAATCTTCTCAAGGATCATTGGGGTAAAGGTGATTCTATAGTATATACCGACCTGGCTAACACGCTGGAGCGAATAGCACTTAGCGGTCGCGCGGGTTTTTATGAAAGCGAAACTGCCAGGATGATTGTAGAAGAAATGCAACGTGGCGATGGTTTGATAACCCTGGATGATCTGAAAAATTATTCTGCGATCTGGCGAGAACCTGTTCAGTTTGCATATAAAAAGTATACCATCACATCCATGGGACCGCCATCGAGTGGAGGTATAGCACTCGCTGAATTGATGAATATGTCAGGCAACTTTCCCTTGAACCGATGGGGAATCCATAATATGAAAACCGTCCATGCTATGGCTGAAATGGAAAAGCTGGTCTTTGCCGACCGGGCTGAATATTTAGGAGATCCTGATTTTGTGGCAATATCGGTTGATAAGCTTTTGTCGCAACCGTACGGAAAAGAAAGATCCGGCTCCATCAATATGAAACGTGCTAAAAAAGCAGATGAAATCCATGCGGGGCGGTTCATTCCTGAGCATGATCAAACCACACATTTTTCCATTGTTGATCAATATGGAAACGCGGTGAGCTGTACAACTACCCTTAATGGAGGGTACGGTAATATGGTGGTAGTAGGAGGTGGTGGATTTTTTATGAATAACCAAATGGATGATTTCTCTGTGAATCCCGGCATACCTAACATGTATGGTCTGGTTGGCGGTACAGCCAACGCCATTGAGCCGGGAAAGCGTATGCTCAGCAGTATGACTCCCACCATCATCGAAAAAAGTGGTCAATTATTCATGGTAGTGGGTACGCCTGGCGGGTCCACCATTATTACGTCCGTTTTCCAAACCATCCTTAATGTCCTTGATTTCGGAATGAGTATGCAGGGAGCCGTAGATTTCAAGCGGTTTCACCACCAATGGAAGCCGGATGCAATAATTTATGAAACAGGTCGATTTGATTCATTGGAAATACAGAACCTGAAAAAACTGGGACATGCACTTCAGGAGCGGTCAGCTATTGGTCGTGTCGATGCTATCCTAATTCGTGAAGATGGCCGGCTTGAGGGCGGTGCCGACCCGCGCGGTGATGATACCGCCATGGGTTTTTAATGCATTTTCGTATCCAAATGAACCAGCTAACACTAAGTAAAACGTAACAAGTACAAAGTATCGAGATTATTGTGGGAGATTGAAGAAATAGATTGAAGTCTCTTCTCCTCATTTCCCCTTCACCATATCTCCATCAACCCACTGAACTATTGAACCAAAAACTATTGAACCTCCATCACGCCATCCACGGCCGCTCACGCTTGAAGTCGGAACCGAGCACCTCTACGGCGATGTTCACATCTTCTACCATCTGGAAGTCGTACATGCCAGCGCAGATGAAGTCAGCGCCATTTTCAAAGGCATAGCGAAATGCGTCTTTTGGGTGAATCGCGCCTGCTGCCATCACCTTAAATGCGATCCATGGTTGCGGCAAGGTTTTCATAAAAGCGATGGTTTCATTCGGGTCAAAGTCGTACATATTGTCGTGCCACTCGGTATGCTTGGCTGACCAATAGTTGTGGTGATGCATGGTCTTCATCCAGAAGTCAGGCTCAAAACCGGCAGCTACACATGCTTTTATTGTGTCGATGCTATGCGCCCCGATACCCACCGGCAATTTGGCATCACGGATAATTTGCATGGCATTGGCGAGAACATTAATTCTCCCCTGGGCCATATAATCGTCGGCTGTTTCACCCTGAATGTAGCAGGCACAGGCTCCGTAGTCGATGGCGCGTTTAATAATGTCATAATATTCATCAACCGGCTTGGCATATCGTCCTTTATTATCATAGTTGAGGCCGGCACAGTCGCTGATAAACTGGATTTTGCCGATGTTGCGCTTCCAGTATTCATCAATCATCGGCGCCATCACGGGATTGGTGAGTAGGGTGTTCACGCCGCATTTTTCTGCCAGGAGCAGGGTAGCAAAAATCTTATCCCGCTGGTGATACGCTTTTACCAATTGCGACACGTAGATCAGGTCGCGGGAGTGCGAGTAGCCCGAAAGCAGGTTGCCGCCTAGAATCAGTTTACTAAATTCCACATCCTTGATTTTCCCCATCGGAAGGGTACCTTTCAGTTCTTTCAGTGATGAAATTTGTAATGACTTTACCGAGGCGCCGGTGAACGCGTCGGCGAGGTTTTGTTCTTCAAAACTTTCCCACTTGCGCTTTTGAATGTAGGCAGCTCCGAACGCTGCGATAAATGGCAGTGTGGCCACACCTTTCAGTAGTTCGCGTCTGGGCAGAAATGACCGTGGTTCCACAACCGGGCTTTCGATGGGTACTGAAGCTGCGACATGGGTTTTAGCTTCATTCCTGGTTTTTTTGTGAAACAGGGAAATGATCCAGGCATCAAGACCGATCAATAAATTCGATGGTAAAATCAGTAAAACGCCAAGAGCAAGCAATTCGATGAGGTTTTTGTTGACGATGAGGTAATGCCCTTCTGTAGGCATACCAAAATCGTTTCGCACGAAGGGAGGATTAGCTATATAATACAGGAACAACAAACTCATACCTGTGATAATCGCCGGTCGTGTGAACATGCCAAGCATGAGACCAACCCCAACAAAGATCAATCCCCAAATGTTGATTAAATCAACAATACTTAGCATCGTAGGATGTGCCACAATCCAATGGAAAAAAGGAGCAAATATCCATGACGACATGGCCAGGTAATCACCCGATGTCCAGCCGGGGGTAAAGAGTTTTGCCAGGCCTTCATACAGGAAATGCCATCCTATGGCGATCCGCAGTAAAGAAATGACAAAGAGGCCTGTTCTGGAGAAGTGGATATTTTGGGCGGGTATTGTTTCCATGGTAACGGAGTTTAAAAAGATACATGGACAAATTAAGGATTTTTGTTGAAAAAGGCATCCTGAGCCTTCATGGATATAGGCACATAAAAAAGGCCGCTTCAATGCGGCCTTTATCAAGATTATCATCTTGAAGTCTTAAAACTACTCTACGATAAGTTTTTTTGTTTCAGTTTTGTATTTGTCGGTTATTACAATAAAATATATCTCCCCTTTTTTAAACTTTTTTACGTCAATTGTGACCTTTTTCTTTACACCTTTAATATCTTTTATCTTAACATTATTGTCAATTATCTGAATGTCAAATTCCTCACTGCTTATTGGGGCGGAATCAAGTGTTGCTGCATCTGGAATTAAAGCTACAGTTACTTCATTAACAGCTGGATTAGGGGAAACACTATAATAGTAGCCACATGAATAGTTCTTTGGAATATATTTAACTGCAGGTGATCCATTCCACCACCCACAATCATTATGAGTTGAGAGTAGTAAAACAGCATCACCATTAAAATTGGAAGATGCTTGCAATGTCAAATAACGCGTTCCTTGTCCGGTGTAATACTGTAATGTACTACCCCACTGCCAATTATAATTGTCAACACCTTCAATATAATCGCAATTAATATACACATAGTCATTCGGGCATGCCATAGCTGGTCCATTAATTATAAGTTGTTCACTTTTAACTACACCTATCTGCATTGTCGTTGAGTAGGATTTGTACCAACCACCAAAATCGATTGTAGCGGTAACTGTAATTTGACCACTTGAACTTGAGGATTTGGGACTGATTTGGATTGATTGTCCATTACTCGCTCGTGTAATATTGACCAAACTAGAATCAAGAACTGTCCATTTGGTATATCCCTCCATAAATTCGCAGAAGTTATTAATACTAACATATCCAACACTTGGAGAACAAAGTGTACTTGTTGACTTTGACAAACTT
>JBGSYX010000532.1:0-25447 GCA_041750735.1 Cyclobacteriaceae bacterium | reverse complement strand
TTCACTCTGCGTAAATCTGCGTCTTCTGGATTTTCCGTCCATTTTCCAGGGTGAGGTCCATGTCGATCTTCACATGGTCTTCCCTGATTTTAATCGTCATATTATCAATGTTTTTCACAGGAGAACCATACCTGGATTCTATATCATCCAGCACATCTTCCAGGTCTTTGTCGCCATGGAAGTTGCAATCATCATCAATATCGTCCGGGTCAATATCCTTGAGCGTAATGGTCATGTTGGTGACTGCGTCCGTTACCTCATCAGCGATCGATTCCGCAAGATCGCCGAGATCCACGTCACTAACATCGACATCGATATCAAAATCATCGTGATCTATGTCAATTTCAAAATGAGTGTCGTCGAACATCCGCTCCATCTTTTTGCCAAATTCTTCGCCCCACTTTTCGAAGTATTCTTCAATATCCTCTTCCTTTCCATTTACCCGGATAGTGACAACGGGTTCCGATTGGCTGGCTTCTGATTTTTTCTGGGCTATTACCGGCGCTATAGTGAAAACAAGTAATGCTAAAATTCCAAGTACTGATTTTTTCATAATCGTATCGATTGTAACATTTTACTGAAAATATCATTCCAAACTGATTTTAAATTGCAAACCCACACAAAATCAATGCTTTAGAAATAAATACAAAATTATTTTGAACTAATGGTGTTCACTCGTATTACACAAGTGTGTACGATGACGTACATTTTGTCGGCCCATCGTTTTTTTGGTCGAGTTTTTTGGCGTCAATCTCTACCAGTCATGACCGGAGAAACCTCGAATCATCTTTGGGTCAGCGGGGGTGGTGTGGATGATTCGCCAGTTTCGGAGGACATGACGCAGCCCGCCGGCTGTGGAGGCAAAAAGGAAAGCATCGCTGTGCGCGAAAAAATTGATTTAGTGTGAGCATAACTACCTTAATAGAACACACTTCCAATCCTTGGGTTGAATCGACTTTTTAGGTAGGCCCCAGGTATACAGGGATCACACAGAAAATGCTTCCCGGAGCATGGCGATGCTTTTTGCCACACCACTTTCGGGGTTTTCCTTTCCTTCAAACTCCAGGGACACGTAGCCATGGTAGTTGTGCTTCTTCAATATCCCTGCAATGCGTTTATAATCCAGATCCAGCGTGTACCACTCACCTCCGCCATAGTAGGTTTTTGCCTGAACGAATACAGTTTTAGGTGCAATTATTTCGAGTTTTTCATATGGATTTTCGAGAAAATTACCGGTATCCATGAGTATGCCAAGCCATGGCGAATTGATCGTGTCGTGGATTCGCAGCAATCCCTCAGGAGAGCGAGTGAGGCCCCAGTGGTTTTCAAGCGCTAATAGAACACCATTTTCCTGAGCTGAAGGAAGACATTTTTCAATGCTGTCGATACACCATGTAAAGCCATCGTCTTCGGTAAAACCTTCGATTACCGGTTCGATACCTTTAGCTGCCATGAGATCATCAAAGGATTTTATAGTATTCCATCGGCCGGAGTTAAGGCGAATGCACGGAATACCCATCTTTGCTGCCAGTTCTATACAGTGAATGGTGTGGTCAATATTTTGTTTTCGAACTTCCGGATCGGGATCCACGAAGTCCTGGTGTATAGAGAGGTTGATGAGGTCGATACCGTGAATAAAGGCATGTCGCTTGATCCTCTGCAAATATCCATTTTCTTCACTTTCCATCTGGCGATGAAGAATATCGACTCCTTCAATGCCAAGCATGGCGGCCTTTTCAATAATTGAATTAATGCTGATTTTTGGTGGCCTGAAATGCCAATAGGAATAGGTGGAAACACCAAACTTCACTCTTCCTGATGTGGCCTCTGTATTTGCGTTGGCAATAGATATACCGCCGAGCAGGGGTAGAGCGAGGGCTCCTGCTTTTATCGCTTCTCGTCTGGATAAGTTCATTGCTGCAATATTTCCAGCGCAGCTTTGAGTGTGCTATCTGTCAACAGACCGACCTGCTCAATTTTGGCTTTTTCTTCATTGAGGTATTTGAGGATATCTTCTTCCTTCATTCCTTCGAAATCGCTGTTGAACTCATGCATCCAATTCATCATTTGCTCATGCGAAGCGTCAAGATCATCGGACACTTTTTGTAATTTATCGATCGCGACCTGACTAGTACTGTTCCCGGCTGCCTTTAATTCCTGGATTTTTTCACCAATCTGTTTCTTGTATTTCATGATATCACCCATTTTGGGCATCACTTCATCATGAACGGCCATAACGGCCTGCATCAAATCTTCGTGGGAATTTTCCGATTTTTTTCCTGTGCAGGAAAATAGAAGTACAATGCTGAACAGTAGGAGTATGGAATTTCTCATGGCCTTGTGTGTTTGTTTTAAGAAAGTTACGGATTTTGATTTAAATTATTCCCAGAGGGTGTTTTTTTCCAGATGAACCTGCTCACCAAAAAAGAGCTTCGTGAGCGACTCAAAGGATTCGGTATAATCAGAAACCATGAAGATATCGGCGGCAGACCGGTTTGTATTGACAAGAAGGTTGTACTCTAGGAATGCCTTGAGTGAAGCAGCTACAATTTCCGAAGAGTCAATAATTTCCACCGATCCACCATAATAACCACTCACCTGATCTTTGATGAGAGGATAGTGCGTACAGCCCAGTATGAGCGCTTTTATATCAGAAAGTGCCGGCTTTTTAAGGTATTCGTTGATAATTTCCTGGCTGATATCGCCTTGCAGGAATCCTTCTTCGATCATCGGAACGAGCAGCGGTGTGGCTAAGGATTTCAACACCAGGTCATTGCCAAGGGCTGCGGTTTTGTTATCATATACGCATGAGCCTACGGTTTGCTTTGTGCCGATTAGGCCGATGGTAGATTCGCGGTATTTTTCCCGCAGGTAATTCACCACCGGGTCGATTACGTTGAAAACCCTGGCTCTTTTGCCCACATATTCTGTTACCAGGTCGGTGGCTGCCGCGCTGGCAGAATTGCAGGCTATGAGAATCACCTTACAATTTCTTTGTAAAAAGATATCGCAGATTTTTATGGAATACGCCTGAATCGCCGCCGTGGATTTATCCCCGTAAGGCAAGTGAGCCGTGTCGCCAAAATAAATTAATTGTTCCTTTGGTAACAATCGTTTCACCGCCCTGGCAACGGTAAGCCCGCCGATGCCGCTATCGAATATGCCTATTGGATCTGTTGCTCTGGCCATTACTGCTATTTCATTGATTGTAATGACGCCAATTTTTCTTCCAGGGCGACAATTCTTTTCTCTGCATCATGTCTCTTTTTGCGCTCTACATCGAGCACATGGGCCGGTGCATTATTCACGAATTTCTCATTGTCCAGTTTTTTCAATACTGATATCAAAAACCCTTTTAAATAATCTATTTCTTTTTGCACAATGTCGATCTCCATTTCCTGATCTATTTCTTGTGTGATAGGAATAAACCATTCATCTGCGCCGATATGAAAACTCATGGCGTTTTCTACCTTTCCGGTCACTAAATCCAGTTCCGAAATATTGGCAAGTCGCCAAATCATCTTGGATGCCGGGTAATAGGATTCAAAATTCTCTGCCCTGACAAACAGCCTCAGACTTTCCCTGGGACTGATCTGCTTTTGCTGGCGTATGTTGCGCACGTTGGCCACTACTTCGAAGGTTTTTTGAACTTTTTCGATCAGTGCCAAATCGAAATTTTCTGATTTTGGCCATGCCGCGATCACGATGCTGTCGCTGATTTCCCGCTCCCTGAGTTGCTGATATACTTCCTCGGTGATGAACGGCATGAATGGGTGAGCAATTTTCATCAACTTTTCAAAAATGTCGATCACTTTGTTGCGGGTAATGAGCGCGATAGGCTGCTCAAAATCCGGCTTGATGGCTTCGAGAAACCAGCTACAGAAATCATCCCAGATCAGTTTATAGACGGACAACAGGGCATCAGAAATCCTGAATTTTCCGAAATGGTCATCGATTTCGAGTAGCACCTGGTTAATTCGGGCTTCCATCCACTGGATGGCCACTTCGTCGCTTTCGCGAACGGCCTTTTGGTCGTTGGTGGTGTTCCAACCTTTCACCAGCCGCAGCGCATTCCAGATTTTATTGGAAAAATTACGGCCCTGTTCACAGAGTTTTACGTCAAAGAGTAGGTCGTTACCGGCGGGTGATGAGAAGAGCATCCCGGTACGTACGCCATCAGCGCCATAATCCCTGATGAGATCCAGCGGATCCGGGGAATTACCCAGCGACTTCGACATTTTTCTGCGCTTTGCATCACGGACAATACCGGTGAGATAGACATCGGAAAATGGCTTATCGTTGCGGTATTCGTAACCGGCAATGATCATACGGGCTACCCAGAAAAACAGGATCTCCGGCGCCGTAACCAATACGTTGGTGGGATAATAATAATTGATGTCTTCATTATCCGGATGGCGAATGCCGTCGAAAACGGCTATCGGCCAGAGCCATGATGAACACCAGGTGTCGAGCACGTCTTCATCCTGGCGAAGGTCGGCAAGGGTTAGCTTGGAATTTCCGGTTTTTTTCTTTGCTAACTCCAGTGCTTCGGTATCAGTTTCGGCAACTACAAATTCATTGCTGTTGGGCAGATAATACGCAGGAATGCGATGTCCCCACCAAAGCTGGCGCGATATGCACCAGTCTTTCACGTTCTCCATCCAGTGCTTATAAGTGTTTTTGAACTTGGCGGGAACGAGTTGGATGTTGTCATTAACAACATTTTCGAGAGCAGGAGCGGATAACTCTTTCATATCGAGAAACCACTGCATCGAAAGCTTCGGCTCGATCACGGCATCTGTACGCTCGGAATATCCGACCTTATTTACATACTCTTCCACTTTTACCAAAAGCCCATCTTCCTCCAGCTGTTTTGCGGCCAACGATCTGGCTTTGAAGCGATCCTGTCCAACGAAAACCTTTCCCTTTTCGCTGATGGTGCCATCGTCATTGAATATGTCGATAATCTCCAGGTTGAAGCGGTTGCCGATTTCATAGTCGTTGATGTCATGGGCCGGGGTTATTTTCAGACATCCCGTGCCGAAGGTCATGTCAACATAGTTATCGGCAATGACAGGTACTTCGCGATTCACCAGCGGAACAATTACTTTTTTCCCATGAAATGCGGTATAGCGCTCATCGGTGGGATTCACGCAAACGGCCGTATCTCCAAGGATAGTTTCCGGACGGGTAGTAGCCACGACGATATAACCGTCTTCTCCGACAATTTTATATTTTACATAATACAACTTCGACTTCACTTCGCGGTAATTCACCTCCTCATCCGAGACGGCCGTTTTGGCCTGCGGATCCCAGTTGACCATCCGCACGCCGCGATAAATTTTCCCTTTGTTGTATAAATCCACAAATACCCTGATCACGCTTTCGGAGTATGCCTCGTCCATAGTGAAGTTGGTCCTTTCCCAATCGCAGGAGGCGCCGAGTTTTTTCAACTGTTCGAGGATAATACCGCCGTGCTTTTCTTTCCACTCCCAAGCGTGTTTCAGAAATTCATCGCGTGTAAGCGAATTTTTCTCAATCCCTTTTTCCTTCAGCATATTCACCACTCTTGCCTCTGTAGCGATGGATGCGTGATCAGTGCCCGGAACCCAGCATGCCTCAAAGCCCTGCATACGCGCGCGGCGGATGAGGATATCCTGTATGGTATTATTGAGCATATGCCCCATGTGCAGCACACCAGTCACATTGGGCGGCGGGATCACGATGGTAAAAGGCTTTTTGGCCGGATTGGGTTTTGAATTAAAATGCCGGTCGGCAATCCACTTCTTATACCACTTGTCTTCTACTTCCCGGGGATCGTACTTTTTTGCTAACTCCATATTATTGCTCAATATCCATTGAAAAATGAAGCGGCAAAATTAGCTAAAAAATGGATTGTTTGGGGTAAAAGTTCTTTATTGAGCTATGCGTCTTATCGTCATTGCGAACTTGACATAAAGTCTAGCATTACTTTACCAGAGTCCTCTATTGAGTGACTCTAATGGTAGGAACCCTCCATTAATAGGGCACTGGAGGTTTTACAATTTTTATCTTGTGTCCCTTTTCCTCAATATTTGTTTGTTTACCAAGTTGATCATATTGAATTATTCTCTTGAGCCTTTTATTTTTAGTATATTCTCTTAATTCTAATAAGTTCCCATTTGAGTAATAAGTCTTTAGTTGTCCAATTGGAACGCCATCTTTAAATACTCCCTCTAATCGTTTTGTTCCTTTCTTATAAAAATCTATGATGCTTCCTTGACAAAGTTCATCACAATTATAAAATCCATAATATCCACCGGCGGTAGTAGCTCCAATCAATTCTTTGACTATAGGCAAATAAAAGGTATCAATGTAAATTTCATTGTCTTTAAGCTCAATAGACATTTCCCCTATTTCCATAATTGATACGCGATAAACTCCTGTTTTAAGACCTTCCGAAGGAACGTTTTCATAGATGAACGATGAGTCATTACTGTCTCTAATAAAGATATTATCCGTAGGATAAATTGTGTCATTGCAGAAATCTTTCAAGTAAATTTTTATTCCCAGTGATTGAGAATAAACCAAATTTCCAAAGAATGACATTTGAAGAATTAAAAAAATCCTCTGTATCATTTAAATAGGAATTAAATCCTCGAATAATCTACATCAACCCCACCATCGCCTCCACGGCTTTTTGCACGTTATTGCGAATCTGAAGGATGTCCGCTTCCATCATATAGCATGGGGCAGTGACGATTTTATTGGCCCGGTCAACTGCCACCTCTTCTACGGTGCGCATCACGGCCATGGCACCGGCGGTTTCCATACCCTTGCTGATCGCGGTAATATCATAGGGCGAAGGTTGTTCGTTGGTGCCCACCGTGAGTGTGGCGGAAATGCCACTGCCCTCCAGCGCCTTGGCGATAACCGTGGGCCCCATGCACAAACCCGCTACCGGCTTTCGCGTATTGATCATGGAAATGATGGCATTTTTTACTTCAGTATTGATTTCGCCGGCAGGGCCGTCAAATGCCCACTTGGTGAGGTTTTTGGCTGCGCCGAAGCCGCCCGGAATTACCAGTCCGTTGAGCTCGGCGGCATTAAAAGTCGCCAGGCTCCGGATGTTTCCACGGGCAATGCGAGCGGATTCCACAAGCACATTGCGCTTTTCCTTCATCGCTTCACCGGTAAGGTGGTTTACGACATCGTGCTGCTCAATATCCGGTGCAAAGCACACTGCCTCACCGCCAACCTTCTTTATAGCTAATAAAGTAAAAACACCTTCCTGAATTTCCGTGCCGTCATATACGCCGGAGCCGGAAAAAATTACACCTATTTTCATGACAGTCTTTTGGTTGGTTATAGGGCAATTTAATCAACCTGTGGCTGATAGTGAAATGCAGGGACTACTTATTGTGGGTTTGGAGAGGATTAATTATAACGACGTCATTGCGAACCCGCCTTTCAGGGTGAAGCAATCTCTACCAATTTGTGGAAAGAGATTGCTTCTTCGCAGCCTGAAAAGCAGCTGCTCATCGCAATGACGTTTACTGGTTGGTATTAACTAAACGAATCGTGTTACGAATTCGAAATCTAAAAATCCAATAAAGGTTCGGTGGAGGAGTGATGGCTCAGATTATCGAGCCAGAATTCGTAAAGTTCCTGGGGAATTACGGTTTTTTCATTGTGATCGACAATGAGGTGGTCAAACCATTCGAGAACTGATTTGCGGTGTCTGAGAGGAATTTGGGCCAGCGGAAGCAGGTCAGGTAGCGGTTGATGAAAAAATGATGATTGACTCATATTCTTTAGGGTTTTGCAAAATTACTTGCCAGGAATTACGCCAACGTTATCAAACCATAACCATACAGTTATGATTCATATAGTCATAGTTGGTTTTTGGAGAAATAAATCGTGTTGTGAGAATTCATTTTTCGGGCTTTTTCACTTAATTTTCCTTGAACAGATGACTACCATTATCACCATCGGCTTTATTCAGGCGTTGTTCTTCGCCGTTCTCGCGTTGTCAAAACGCAAAAAAGAAACCGTCGATTATTACGTTGCTGCCCTGTTTCTTATCCTCTGCGTACACCTTGCGGTCAATTTTATCCTGTTCACTGATTACAAATACACATTTCCTCATGTCATCGGTACGGCCGGGCCGCTGGCGCTGTTGTATGGCCCACTGCTTTTTTTCTTTATCAAAAACTACATTTCACCCAGGCATAAGTTCAAAAAAATATACCTGCTGCACTTTGTTCCGTTCCTGATCGACCATTTTTATGAGGCAATTACCTTATATTTTAAGTCAGGTGCTGAGAAAATCGCAATTCTCGAAAGCATCACTTCCGGCAAACCCGGCACAACACTTTCAGTCACCATTATGGTTCAGACGCTATCGCCGGTGATCTACTGCATTTGGTCGATCCTCGTGTTGAAGACCCATCGGCGCAACGTGGCGCACCTTTATTCCTTCACCGATGATGCGCTGAAACTCCGCTGGCTTTGGTATCTCACATGGAGCATGCTGGTGGTAGCGGCCATTGCAGTGATTACGAATACCGTCATCGTGTTATTCGACATTGCCGACTGGGTGGAGCTCCGGCTGTATGTGATGACGATGGTGGCAGTTTGGGTATTTTTGTTGGGCTATTACAGTGTACGCAAGACTCCATTTTACAGGTCTTATCCTGTAGCGGGAATGGATACACTCGATGATGAAGATGACGACGATGATGCATCTGAAAAATATGAAAAGACCAGGCTGCGTGAGGAAGAAATAGAGCCCATGAAGCAAAAGCTGATGCAATATCTCCAAGAGGAAAAGCCGTATTTTAATAAAAATCTCAGTATTGGAGAGCTAGCCGCTGCCATAGATATTCAGCCTTACCAGCTTTCCCAATTGATCAACGGAACACTTGGGCAGACTTTTTTTGAGCTGATCAATTCGCTGCGTGTGGAGGAAGTAAAGCAGCGGTTTTTTGATCCGCAATATAACCGGTTCACGCTTCCCGGCGTCGCGATGGATTGCGGGTTCAACTCGAAGGCCTCCTTCAACCGGATTTTTAAGCAAATCACCGGACAGACTCCCACTGAGTTTATCAAGAGTAAATCCGCCGCCTGAACGATGTCGGCCCATTTGAAACGGATAGCCACGCACATATGGATTTTAAGCGCTTTTTTGGCGCTTGTATTAAGTGTAAAGGCATTTGGTCAGGATGAAGCCGTGAACTATCGGTTTATGTTTTATAATACCGAAAACCTCTTCGATATATTTGATGACCCTGCAATCGATGATGACGAATATACACCGGAAGGAGAACTGCACTGGTCATTTACCCGATACCGTAAAAAGCTGAATAACATCGCTCGGGTGATCACCTCCGTAGGGGGTTGGGAATATCCCGATGTAATAGGGCTATGCGAAGTAGAAAATTTCCAGACGCTCATGGATCTTACCACGCAAACGCCAATGAAAAATGCCGGATATCGGATTATTCATGAAAACTCTCCGGACCAGAGGGGAATTGATGTGGCAATGCTATACAAACCCGAAAGAATGACACTATTATCCCAGAAACTCCTACCTGTTGGCGACGGAACTTCCTGGACTTCACGCGATATACTGTTATGCATGTTTGGTGTAAGGCAGGATACGCTTAGTGTTATTGTTTGCCATTGGCCTTCACGATCGGGCGGGGCTGCCTCGTCGGCACCACGCAGGGATATAGCTGCGAAAATATTACGAAATGCGGTTGATTCACTGCAGCGAACATATAACGAACCAAAAATTCTGATCATGGGTGACTTCAATGATGAACCAACCGACAACAGTCTTTCATCGATTTTAAAAGCCAAAAAATATGGTGATAACCCAGCGGCCAACGGCTTATTCAATCTCAGTTACAATGATCTTGTAGCAGGTCGCGGGACCCTTGTTCACACAGAAATTAATAAAACATGGTATGCCTTCGATCAGATTATTGTCGCCGGAGCGCTATTAGGTAATAATAAACTTTCGGTGAAACCTCCAAAAACATTGATCTTCAGCCAGGATTGGCTCATACAAAACGGCAGGCCATTCCGCACGTACCAGGGACCACGATACCTGGGAGGATTTAGTGATCATTTGCCGGTGTTTTTAGATATGGTTATCAAGCCTTAGAAAAGTCAGAAGCTATGGTAATATCATCAATTGGCGAAATTATTCATTCTTAAAATGATCCCATCCCTGGGCTTTTAGCGGTACCACCACCTGGTTTTTTGTCACAAGGCTCACCCCCTTTTCTTTCTCGGTGGCATATCCTATGAAGTGGATATCCCGATGGTTTTTGAGCTTTTCATAATCATCCTGACCGATGGTAAACAGCAGTTCATAATCCTCGCCACCGTTCATGACACAAGTGATCGGATCGATCTGAAATTCCACGGCAGTATCATAGGTCTGCTTGTCGATCGGCAATTTATCTTCATAGATATAAAAACCAACAGCTGATTGTTTGGCGATATGAAAAAGTTCTGATGCCAGCCCATCAGAGATATCTATCATGGATTTTGGTTTTACATGCATTTCCGCTAGTTCATACACTATATCCATCCGTGCTTTGGGCTTAAGCTGTCTCCCTGTGACATAGGGATATTTCTTAAGATCGGGCTGCATATCCGGATTTGCCAGGAACACCTGCTTTTCGCGCTCAAGTACCTGAAGCCCAATAAATGCTCCGCCGAGGTCACCTGTTGCACAAACGATATCGCCTTTTTCGGCTTTACTTCTGAGTGCAACTTTGTCTTTTTCCACCCTACCGGTAATGGAAACTGATAGTATAAGTCCTGATGATGAGGCCGTAGTATCTCCGCCTACCAAATCAACCTTGAAATCTGCACATGCCGCGTAAATACCTTCATAGAGCTTTTCAACTGCTTCCACGGAAAACCGGTTACTGAGCCCCAGGCTGACGACAACCTGCTCCGGGCGACCGTTCATCGCGGCAATGTCAGAAACATTGATCGAAATAGCCTTATAGCCCAGGTGCTGAAGAGGCATATACCGGAGGTCGAAATGAATACCTTCTACCATCATATCCGTAGACAGCAATAAATACTCACTGCCGGCGTCGATCAGTGCAGCATCATCGCCAACGCCCAATCGCGATGTATTGTTGTTGAGTTTAATGTTCCGGGTGATCCGATCAATGAGACCGAATTCACCCAGATCTTTAATTTCAGTGCGCTTTTCCATATCGATTTATTACCGTGCTGCAAAAATAGCTCATAATCTCAGTTTATTGAAGGTAAGGCCGATAAAGGTCAGCCAGTCGAAACAATTAACTGGAATGATCGTTTACTTTTCAGTGAATTTGCAAAACGTGATCACTTAGTATTATTTTGTAGGTTCAAATAAATCACAAATGAGTTATGGTTCAGGTTTCTGACAAAGCAAAAGAAAGACTTATCAATCTAAAAAAGGAAGAAGGTCACCCCGATTCGTATAATCTGCGGGTCTCCGTTAAAGGTGGCGGTTGCTCCGGACTCATGTATGACCTTGGATTTGATGGCAACATTAGTCAGGACGATAAGGTATTTGAAGATAAAGGCATTAAGATCCTTGTGGATAAAAGAAGCTTACTCTACCTGCTTGGTACCACGCTCGACTTTTCCGATGGACTCAATGGAAAAGGATTTCAGTTTGTGAACCCCAATGCCTCGCGAACTTGCGGATGTGGCGAGAGCTTCTCAGTGTAGTCAGACAGGTCCGAAAGGGCCTTTTTTATTAAACTGACTATATATCCATGTTGAACCAGTTACTGTATTTTTCTGAACGACAATCGAATCAATCTGGATGAACACCTATTTTCCGGAAAGCTCTTTTCTTACGATATCCATCACTTCTGAAACCGATTTCCCTAAGCGATCTGCAATTTGTTTTACAGATTCGAACTCGGGGGTCGTGCGTGGCTTTCCCGATGGGGTTTCAACCTCTTTTACCTGCACTTGTCCCAATGAAGTTGTCATTGATTTAGCTGATCTTTTTAGAATATGTCGGGAAACCGTGTGCATTCTCACGCCAATAGTCGAGGTGTTCTCCAGTAAAAAATCACTGACCAGTTTCACCTTGCCGACAGGTACGAACACTGAAATTTTCAGACCTGGTCTTCCCTTTTTCATTATTATTTGGGTGTAATAAAAATCCAGCGCCCCAGCAGCAAAAAGTCTTTCCTGAAATTCAACTCCCAGAAGCTGTGATGACATATCGTCGATGTTTGTTTCGACCATTACTATATCATCTTTGTTGGTTTCCGCAGACTCGCAAAGAGTAAGTCTCAGCACATTGGGGTGTGGAAAATTCTTTTCACCAGGCCCATGAGCTGTTTTAATATCGATGAGGGGGGGTATTGCAAAGGTGGGATTCAAATATTTAAGGATAGCGGCCCCGGTTGGTGTGGTCATTTCACCGGATTCCTTACCGGGGTAGGTCGGAAAACCGAGAAGTAGCTCCTTAGTAGCCGGTGCCGGAATCGGCATACGCCCGTGTTCAGCCATTACAAAGCCATGGCCCGTACACACTGCCGAAGACACCACATGCTCTATGTTGAGTTTATCAAGTAAAAATGCAGTTCCAACGATATCCAATATGGAATCGACGGCTCCAACCTCATGGAAATGCAAAGTATTTATATCCACGCCATGAACTTTGGATTCCGCCTCACCAAGCAAATTGAAAATCTTCTTTGCGGTATTTTTTGCTCCTAAAGGAATATTGCCCTGGTCTATAATTATTTCTATATCCTTTAAATGTCTGTGTTGACCATGATGGGGATTCCCCGTGTGTAACTTTCCCATAGACAAGTCACTTGCATTTCCTGTATGCTTCACCGGAGCAAGCATATGCGTATGATGGCCATGCCTACTTTCAGGATATTCATTCAAATCCATGATTTTTACATGGCGGCAAGCTATGCCTGCTTTGTTCATATCCGTAATTTTCACTTCTACCTTATCAAGAAGAAGCCTTTCAGGCAGGGTCTCAAGTTCTTCATAGGCTCCGGTAAGTTCGGCAAGCGCCCCAAGAAACATATCACCGCTAAGACCGGAAAACGCTTCAATTTTCAAAATACTCATGGATTTGGTTTTATATGATCATAGTTATGTTGGTAGTGTAAAAATACCGATGAAGATTGATCAATCACCAGAAACTGAATGGAAACTCTATAGATTATTCTTGAAACTTGAAAGAATCAGTTAAGAGGGTCTGTTTGGAAGGGATATAAAATTGAGGTATTTATTATTCACCAGGAATTTGCTACTAAACAAGAAGCCGTTAATTTTGAGTCCCAATTGAAAAAGTCGAAAAACAATGATATAACCGGACAACTTTTTCAGAATACTTTGTTTCGGGGTGTAGCGCAGCCCGGTAGCGCACTTGCATGGGGTGCAAGGGGTCGTGGGTTCAAATCCCGCCACCCCGACAAAATGAGTATTAAAACCCTCTAAAATGAATTTTAGAGGGTTTTTTATGCTTTTTCAAAAATTCTGATCCAACCAATGGGCTAATACCAACATCGACCAGATTAGCAGCCCGTTATCCTTCTTGCCTGACTTATTTTGCAACAGGACACGATCGGACGTTTGCTTATCCATAAACTCGAAAATCATACTTTTTGTGCTGTGCAACGGATCTAACAAGTGACTGTAAGTTTTATCATTGAGCCAGAGTCCTAAAGGTAATCCAAACCCTTCCTTGGGCCGGTTTGCTATTTGCGCTCCGCCATTTTCGATTAGGATTTGGCGCAATATCCATTTACGACCCTGCTTCATTAGTGATCGAGTATCAACCATTCGCAAATGATTAATAATACTTTCATGGAGATAAGGAACCCTTACTTCCAACCCATGCAGCATGGAAGCTTTATCAGTTAAGGCCAGTATGTCACTCATCAAATAATGAGTTCTGTCATGCCATAATGCCCAATCCATCCATGAAGTTGATGCGCCAAGACCGCCTAAAGGCATTGAGTGGTTGCCTATATCATTAAATGCAATGAAGTTCATCCAGGTCTTTTCCGGAGAGCGGTCATACGATCTCACCAGTTTGTGTAAATAGGCCATTTGTTTGTTCCATGAAAATGGTAACAAGTGGTATATCTTATTAAATGCAGGTCTAATAGCAGGAACAAGGAGATCTAGTAGCTTCTTATTCTCAAGATATTTGTAAAAAGCCCAGTGACGGTTGTATCCTCCAAAGAGTTCGTCGGCGCCGGCTCCTGAAAGCAACACTTTCATAGTGCTGGCGGCAAGTTTGCATATTTCTGAAGTTAGCAGGTAGGATGAATCGCCGATTGGCTGATCGACAGAACCGATGAAATCATCAAACCCTTTAAGGATTGTTCGATCTACAAGAAGCTCATGATGATTGCTTTTGTATATGTTGGCAGCAATTCGTGAATACTTACCATCTTCCGTTCCGGAGGCGTTTTCCTTTTCCGAACCGACCACCGTAAAAGTCGGCATCCTGATGCCATTTTTGTGGGCTAGCGCTAAAAGCAATGTGCTGTCGATGCCACCGCTAAGAAGTAATCCGGTAGGTACTTTCCTTTCCAGTTGGTCTAGTAAACTGCCGGTGATTAATTCCTCAATGGCAGGTATATCAATAAGCTCCAGGCTTCCTTGTGATTCAACATTTGAAAAAACGGATTTTTCCCAGGTATGATTTTTATAATGCAAAACACTGCCTGGTGATAGTTCAAAGATTCCTTCGAAGAAAGTCTCGGGAGGGGCTGCATATTTATAACAAAGGTAATGGTTGATCTGTCGTTTATTCAATCGTTTTTGGTACAATCCACACTCGACGATGGGTTTTAATTCGGATGAGGCGATAAATGAATCGCCTGTGTCATGGTAATAGATCGTCTTGATGCCCGACCTGTCGCGTGCAATGTGTATTTCTTCTTTTTCGAGATCTAAAAACACGAGGGCAAACATCCCTTCGATGGCGTTCAATCCCTCTTTTCCATACATTGACATCCAATGATACAGCACCTCTGTATCAGAATCAGAGCGAAATACTACCCCTTTATCCAACAGTTTATTTTTCAAAAAGTGAAGGTTGTAAATCTCCCCGTTGAATAGAAGGAATTTTCGGGTTGCACCGATACGAAAAGGTTGCGATGCTCGATCCGTCTGATCCGTGATCTTAAGCCGATTGGCTGCCATATGAATCGCTAAGCCAATGGTTTTTTCAACAATAACGCGTGTTTCATCCGGCCCGCGGTGTCGGGTCATAGCTGCCATTTTTTCGATAACGTAGCTATCAAACTGGCTATGCTTAATGATCAGATTGATTCCACACATAGGGCAAAAATGCCTTGAAGTGGGCAATTAAAAAAAAATATAAGCTGATTACGATGGTGCAATCAGGAATATTTTAGTATCAGAAGAAATAGCGATCAGCTTATCGATATCGCCTTCATAGATTCTGAATACTTCAGAATTTTAGAAACGGCCTTTTCGGCAGGTTCAAGTTCAATTGACTGCACCTCGTGGATGGATTCGACCGATTGTTTATAGTAATCCATCAGGGAGGTATTTTGAAGCAGTTCGTTTTCGATGGCTAAGTTCTCTTCTTTAGAGGTTTCCCTGAATATGTACCTCAGTACATCATCCCGTGTAATTGTTTTTGTCATAGGCTAAGCTGTTTTCTTGCATTTTCCTTTTTAGGTTGATGAGGGCATATCTCATCCTCCCAAGGGCTGTATTTATGCTTACCCCTGTTGCTTCAGCTATTTCCTTGAAGCTCATTTCGAGGTAGGCACGCATTATTAAAACTTGTTTCTGTGTTTCGGGTAATTCCTGTATGTGGTGTTTCAGCTTGTTTACTGAATCTTCAATAATCTGCCTGTCCTCAACAGGCGCCACTGCAAACTCCATTGTATCAAAAATACTCGTACCATCTTCCATCAATATCGTAGGATACCGCTTCGACCTGCGGAACGTATCGATGGCCAGGTTATGACCTATTCTTAATATCCAGGGTAAAAATTTGCCCTCATCGTTGTAGTTGCCCGATTTGATCGTATTAATGGCCTTAATGAAAGTTTCCTGTAAAAGGTCTTCAGCCAGATACCGATCCTTGACGATAAGGTTTATTGTGGTAAACACCCTGTTTTTATGTCTTAATAATAAATCTTTAAATGCTCCTTCGTTGCCATTGATATAAAGTGATACGAGCTCGCTGTCACTTATCTTGTGTTTCTTCATCGGAATTACATTTGGTTAACGTAGAACTCTATACCATATTATGTATTTAAAAGATTCATTAAAAGGTGAAATTCAAAAATATGGAATCAGCAAATAACATGCAAAACTTTCACGACCTATTCAACAACTGCATTTTCAATGATCTGTTCTTAATGACACATATAAAATAGTATTAGTAATCGTTTGAGGTATGAGAATGTTCGTAAAACTCAATAAAGCAGAACATTGAAATGTGTTACTGGTTTATCCGTATCGTTTACGTTCCTATATTTGAACTCTATGACGACACCATCTCAGGTACCATCCGTTGATAACCTCGATCCCAGGGAATACATCATAATTAAAGGCGCCAGGGTCAACAATCTGAAAAATCTATCGGTTGCCATTCCACGCAATAAACTGGTTGTGATCACGGGGTTGTCCGGGTCTGGCAAGTCGTCACTGGCATTTGACACGCTGTTTGCAGAAGGACAGCGAATGTACGTGGAAAGTTTGAGTTCGTATGCAAGGCAATTTCTTGGACGAATGGAAAAACCTGAAGTTGACTACATCAAAGGTGTATCTCCGGCAATATCCATAGAGCAAAAAGTAAACACGAGAAACCCGCGATCAACGGTTGGTACATCAACAGAAATTTACGATTACCTGAAACTGCTTTTTGCCAGAATTGGCGATACCTATTCACCTGTCAGCGGAGCACAAGTTACCCGCAACAGTGTATCTGATGTTGTAGATTTTATCAACGGACATGAAGATAACAGCAAGTTCCTGATTATGTGCCCGCTAAAGCCTACCAAAGGAAGAAGTGTTGAAAATGAATTGAAAATCCTGCTAAGCAAAGGTTTTAATAGGGTTGTTGTTAAGGGAGATACGGTCGAAATCGAATCCCTTCTAGAAGAAGGCACAGGGAAAACGCGCATTTCAGACTTACGCATTCTCATAGATCGTGCGGTAGTATTAAAAGAGGACGAAAACAATACGTTTCGCATTTCCGATTCCGTCCACACTGCCTTTTTCGAAGGGCATGATGAATGTATTATCCGATTTTTGGATGGAAAAGAATATATGTTCTCTGACAGATTCGAAGCCGACGGAATAATATTCGAAGAGCCCAGCGTTAATTTTTTTACATTCAATAATCCCTACGGTGCTTGTAAGCGCTGCGAAGGATTCGGCAAAATCCTTGGCATCGATCCGGACCTGGTGATTCCCGATCCCGGCCTTTCCATCTATGAAGGTGCCATTGCACCGTGGAGAAGCGAAGGCATGAAGAGTTGGTTAAAACCACTTATACACAATGCCATGAAATTTGACCTGCCTATCCATAAACCATATAGGGAATTATCAAAAACCCATCAGGAACTGATCTGGACTGGCAATGAATATTTTGATGGAATAAATGCCTTTTTTGAGTTTGTAGAATCGCAAACGATCAAAATACAGTACCGCGTGATGCTGTCAAGGTATCGGGGTAAAACAGTTTGTCCGGACTGCCGGGGAACTCGTCTCAGAAAGGACGCTTCTTATGTTAAAATTGGTGGAAAATCCATAACCGACCTTGTGTTATTGCAGATTGATGAATTAGGAGTGTTCTTTAGTCAACTTGAATTGGACGATTATAAAACCCAGGTTTCAAAACGGGTTTTAAAAGAGATCACTGAACGTATTTCATATCTTGAAATGGTCGGCCTGGGCTATCTAACTTTAAACCGACTTACCAATTCGCTTTCAGGCGGTGAATTTCAACGCATTAAACTGGCTACTTCTCTTGGCAGTTCACTTGTCGGATCCATGTATATTCTCGACGAGCCGAGCATTGGCCTGCACCCCAGGGATACTGCGCGTCTGGTGGATGTATTAAAATATCTTCGTGACCTTGGCAATTCAGTGATTGTGGTGGAACACGAAGAAGAAGTAATGAACGCGGCAGATCAGATCATAGATATAGGACCTGATGCAGGATCGCATGGCGGCGAGCTGGTCTTTCAGGGTAATGCAATAGAAATTGTTGATAATAGGTCTACACATACTACCCGCTTTCTGAATGGATTCGATAAAATTGATGTCCCAGGTAAAAGGAGACCCTGGAAGTATTCACTAAATATCCAGGGTGCCCGGGAAAACAATTTGAAATCCATCAACCTGAAAATTCCGCTTGGCATAATGCTCCTTATCACCGGAGTGAGTGGTTCTGGTAAATCAACGCTTGTAAAAAACGTTCTGTATCCGGCACTTAGCAAACGGCTCGGTATAGCCGCTGATGCCTCCGGGAAATTTGATGTTTTTGATGGCGATCTGGAAAGGATCGGCAGTGTGGAATATATCGATCAGAATCCAATTGGCAAATCCTCCCGATCGAACCCTGTAACCTACGTCAAGGCCTATGATCCGATCAGGCAGCTCTTCGCCGATCAGCACCTGTCAAAAACGCGTGGCTATCAGCCGGCCTATTTCTCCTTTAATGTTGAAGGCGGTCGCTGTGAAGAATGCCAGGGTGACGGGACGGTGAAAATAGAAATGCAATTCATGGCTGATATTTACCTGACGTGCGAAAACTGTGGAGGTAAAAGATTCAAATCTGAGATACTGGAAGTGACCTACAAAGGAAAAAATATATCCGATGTATTGGAACTTACCGTGGATGATGCTATGATATTTTTCGCTGATAAAAAAGGCATATTGAGCCGTCTGAAGCCACTTCAAGATGTCGGATTAGGATATATCCGGCTTGGCCAGTCTTCCAATACCCTGAGCGGCGGTGAAGCGCAGCGTGTGAAACTCGCATCATTTCTCGATAAAGGCTCTGCATCAACTTCAACCAACATATTATTCATTTTTGATGAACCTACCACAGGACTTCATTTCCATGATATTAAAAAATTGCTTGCAGCGTTGAATGCATTGATAGATCAAGGTCATTCGGTGATTATTATAGAACATAATATGGAAGTGATAAAATCAGCGGATTGGATTATCGATCTGGGACCTGAAGGAGGACAGCATGGTGGTAAGGTGGTTTTTGAAGGTGTTCCTGAAAAAATGATTGATTTACAGAATAACCATACCGCAGCATATTTAAAGAAAAAGTTAGCCGGTAGCCAGGATAATATATAATTTGAATAAATCGTCTAACCAATAAAAAGCATGACGAAAAAAGTATTTTTCTTGTTAATAGCCGCTCTCTGTAGTTTCAGTGTAATTGCTCAGATTAGTTCTGCGGAAGTGAAAATGATGGTTGTTTGTGATGCCGAATCGAATACCCTGCCCAAAGATCTGCTTTCCACAAAAACGCTTGTCGTAATATCCATGTTCAATGAAAATGAAAGCCAATTACGGGGTGATTGGAAAAGTATTGCCGTGGAAGCTCATAGGTACATCAACAAGCTTGGTATCGATGCGGTACAGTATGTCTACATCGACGATCTGAATTCAGGTTTCGATGTGAAGCGATCCATTACCAACCAGATGATAAGACGAGAGATAAAGAATGTTTTTCTTTTATCTAAAGATACCAGGCAGGGCCAGGTGCGGTATACAGGTGTGATCAGCGCATTCAATATCAGGCCAACTTTTATTTCGGCGAATCAGCCGGCATGGAAATCGGAAACCGGTGATCTCGAAATTTTGTTCCGTAACCTTGCTCGGGCTATAGATAATGCCGATCTGGTGCTGGAAAATCTTCTAATCCTTGATTCTCCGGAATATTTCCGGGGATCCGGCATCACATCTGGTAAGCGATTTGAATTATTCAACACGGATCTGCGTATCGATCGATTAGCTGTACCTATTTTCGAGGATATTCCAATCAATGAAAACGGCCAGGCTGTATTCACCCAAATGATTGAAAAGGAAAACAAAACAAATCTAGAAAAAAACAGCCAACTGGAACTCATCATGTCGAAGTATCCTTACCAGTTCCAGATAGTCCCATATGATTATGATGAGAAAAAGTTACTTTCCAAAGGCTTTCAATTTGTGTTGATGAGCGTAAATACTTCCGGTGCTGAAGCCCGGCAGTTGCTTGGCTATCCATTTGATACTAAGGTGAATGAGCTTATTACCATGAAAAAAAATGGGCTTGGCGAGCTGGAAATTGAGTCACATCCGGTGCAGCAAACGGTTTTCAAATATTATATTAAACACATTAGCAGCGGTGATATATATCTCGGCGAACAATGGGATGCTGATGATACGTGGGCGGAGGCCCTAACCAACCATTTAAACGCTTTATTGGAAAAACTCGGCCCTAAAAAATAAAACCAGATGTCCCTTCTGAATAAGGTTTTCAAAGCATCTGGTCGACAGACATTTTTTGAATTGAAACAAATAATTCTAGAATCAGTTTAATACCATTACAACAATTCTGTCTAAATGTCGCGCTTCAATTATTTGAAAAATGCCAGATCGATAGAATTAACCACAATCGACCATGTTAAATACATCATCAATCAATCAAAACAGGATGCCTGCATCTTCTGTCTTTCTCAAAAAAGCGGTTAGATCTGTTCTGCTCATCGGTAATAACCCTATAGAGATGACTTCCCTTTTCGATATTCTGAATTCGAATAGAAAATCAAATTACCTCACAGAAGTTTGTTTCGATGTTCGCGATAGTTTTATCCTTATGAACAGAATAAAACCAGACGTGATTCTGCTTGACGACAATCTTAATATAGAGGATATTTCGCACTTCATGAAGGTGTTGCGCAGTAACTCCAAAACCAAACATATAAAAGTGATACTGCTAAAAAGCTCCAACTGGAACCTGAATATTTTCGATCATATGGACGATTATGTGCTTAAAGACACCATTAATAGTGACCTGATTGACCGGTTGATCTCACGTAATTTAAAACAAAAATATTTTCAATTAGCTTAATTGAATTGTTGTTCCGCTCTTAGAGCCCTGAAAACCAATATTTTCAGGGCTTTTTTTATGATAGGACTTGCAATTAAAAATGTCATTTTTTTAATTTTCATGCGCCTTCGTTGACATTTTTTATATTACTTTGCGACTTCCTTAAATTTGCATCAAAAAAATTAGACATATAATTAGCTATGGCGTTACCTAAAAAATTTCAACATCCATACGATCTGGATCCAAAATATCAGAGACGAGTAGCATACTTCAGCATGGAGTTTGCCATAGATCAGCCACTAAAGACGTATTCGGGCGGTCTTGGCTTTCTTGCAGGATCTCACATGCGCAGTGCATATGAATTAAAACAGAATGTAGTAGGAATCAGCATCCTATGGAAATATGGTTATTACGACCAAATACGAAAAGGTGATCAATCGATGGATTCGCTCTTTCAGGAGAAATTTTATTCATTCCTTGAAGACACAGGAATACGCTTTCAAATCGAAATAAACAATCATCCGGTTCACGTGCAGGCTTATTATCTTTCGCCTAGCGTATTTGGCACGGTTCCATTATTCTTCCTGTCTACTGACCTTCCGGAAAACGACTACCTTGCTCAGACAACTTCGCACAAACTCTATGACAGTGATCCGGCAGGCAAGGTTGCTCAATGTATCCTCCTGGGTGTCGGTGGTGCGAAACTTCTTGAACTATTAGAACATGAAACAGAGATTTACCACATGAACGAAGCGCATGCCTTGTCATTGGTATTTCACCTATATGCAAAATCCAAAGACCTGGACGAACTCCGCGAGAAAATTGTGTTTACAACACATACTCCCGAAGAGGCCGGTAACGAAAAACACGACATTACGCTTCTGGACAAAATGGGCTTCTTCTGCGGAACTCCACTTGACGAGGTTCGCAAAATGTCAGGCATTGAGGACAATGTATTTAATCATTCGCTCGTAGCGCTGAGGCTTGCCAAAATAGCCAACGGAGTATCAAAACTCCATGGAGAGGTGTCGAATAAGATGTGGAAAAAATACACCAACATTTGTCCCATCATCCATATCACGAATGCCCAGAATAAAAAGTACTGGGCTGACCGCGGTCTCATCAACGCTTTAGAAAGGGAAGATAATCTGGCGCTTTCGAACCGCAAAAAAGAATTGAAAAAAGAGCTCTTTGATCTTGTAGCAGATCAGACCGGTCAAATGTTCGATAAGGAAGTGCTCACAGTGGTTTGGGCCAGGCGATTCGCTGAATACAAAAGACCTGCACTTATCACCCAGGATCTTGAGCGATTTGAAAAAATACTGCAAAACAAGACAAAGAGGATACAGTTTATCTGGGCCGGGAAACCCTACCCAATGGACTATAATGCAATCAGCATCTTCAACCGACTCGTGCACATGAGTAAAAAATACCCTAACCTAGCGGTGCTTGTAGGTTATGAACTCAGACTTTCAAAAATGCTGAAATGTGGTTCGGATGTATGGCTGAACAATCCCCGTGTGCCTCGTGAAGCATCAGGTACCAGTGGCATGACAGCAGCAATGAATGCATCGATTAACTTTTCTACTTATGATGGTTGGATTCCGGAATTTTCCAAGCATGGCATAAACAGCTTTATTGTGCCTCCGGTGGATCAAAGTCTGCCAATACACCAACAAGACCAGGTTGATTTGCAAAATCTGCTGGACATTTTGGAAGATGAAATCATAACTACCTATTATGATAAGCCAGAGAAGTGGATGACGATCGTTAAAAACAGTATGTTGGATGTAGTGCCCTATTTCGATTCAGACCGTATGGCTTATCAATACTACGAAAAGCTCTATAATTACCAGAAGATGAGTTAACACATGATGTTTATTCTAAGCATTTAAGTAATAAAGAGAGGCGATGTGCCTCTTTTTTTATTCTATTCTTTACAAATTGATTCATCCTGACTCAAGGTTTTTTCCGTATCTTACAGTAGATAACTTCTCGTTCAATTTTTCTACTTCCTGATGGATCAACCTCATATATTGTCACTTGCATGGAAATACCACCCGGCGATTACAAGCGGTGTTGGCGTAGCATGCGAAGGATTAAACAACGCTCTTTCTTCCCGTACACACCTCACGGTTATTTATCCAAATGTTTCAAAAATACAGCATAAAAGAGAGGTATTATTAAGTAAGGACGATCTGACAGAAGCTCAGCGAAAGCTTATTTTTAATGAGTACAAAAAAATGGCACTAATGAACACCTTTGAGTTGCCAGTCCTGCTCGATCCCTATTTTATATCGACAACTCATTATACTGAACAAATAGAAACTGAAATACAACGGGCAGTTGAAGCATCTGCCACAAAAGATGAGCAGAAACTCATAAAGATCGATGAGATATATGATGAATTGTTGTTTGAAGATGTTGATGTTTTTGGTGAAAATGTCAGAGATAAAATTTTCGTTTATAACAGACTCGTGGAAGAACTTGCTGTGGGCATCCAGTTTGACCTGATCCATGCGCACGACTGGATGACTTTTCTTGCCGGCATTAAGTTGAAGGAGCAATATCATAAACCGCTGATCCTCCATGTCCACTCTCTGGAATACGACCGGGTGGGTCACAAGGATGTATCTTGGGTATATGGCGCGGAACGCTATGCCATGTCTAAGGCTGATCTCGTGATAACAGCCAGTGAATATACGAAAGGAATTATCGAGGATAGCTATGGATTAAGTGGCCATAAAATCCACGTTGTTTACAATGCAGTAACTCCTCCGGAATTAATTCGGGAATCCAGTTTGCCCAAGAATCATAAATTTCGGGTACTCTTTGCCGGAAGAATTGATGGCGCCAAAGGAATTGAATATTTTCTTCAGATTGCCAGGCAGGCGATACTTCGGTCCAAGGAATTTGAATTCTTCATTGCAGGAAAAGGTATTCAGGGTCTGAAATTTGAGAATATAGCTGGGTATAGTGAATTAAAGCCCTATATAAATTTTCTTGGATTCGTGGAAAGGGAAGAACTTTTCGGAATCTATAATACATGCGATGCCCTTTGTATGCCCGCAATTTCCGAACCTTTTGGCCTCACGGCTATTGAAGCTGCCTCAGTTGGATTGCCGGTGATTTTATCTTCAAAAACCGGCGCTGCAGAAATACTCCATGAGACGCCCATAGCTGATTTTTGGGATATCGCCAAATATGCAGATTTTCTGGTATCCTTAAAAAACGATCCGCGGTTCAGGGAAAAAGTAATCCGTAATAACAAAGCTGCCCTGGCAAACCTGACCTGGGATACTGCCGCTGCAAAGGTCCTGGAATTGTACAGGACGTTTCTATAGAATTAGGCAGTGCATTATTTACCAATGATCAAGCTGATAAAAAAGAAGCCGGATCGCTCCGGCTTCGAAAGATTTCTGTTGAAATAATAATTATTTACTTGACACGAGAAATCTGGATGATTCTACCAACCGTATAAATTCACTGCGATAGCCTTCTTCATCTTGTCCCTTAGCATTGCGCGCAAGATCCAGAACCAAAGCCAGATCGGCATCCTGGGCAAATTCTGATTCCCGAAGCAACATGCCAAAAGCTGCAACCGACGCTGACCACCTGAAGTTTTCTGATGCCTCTTCCCATTCACCTCCCTTGTCCGATACGGTGTTGGTAATGAGACTGCTCTTTTCACCGTCTGGTTTTTTATACCGAAGCTTCAAGGTCATGAGATCCCTGCTGTTGGAAGGAATAACCTCTTCCTGAGTCTTTTGATATTTCAGCGGATCCACTGATTTAATGTATTCACTCTTCACACCTACAGGTATCACTTCGTACAATGCAGTCACTGTATGGCCACTACCCAATTCGCCAGCATCTTTTTTGTCGTCGTTGAAATCTTCATCATTCAATCGGCGGTTTTCATAACCTATCAGTCGATACGCCTGCACACGTGCAGGGTTAAATTCGATTTGAAACTTCACGTCTTTTGCTATTGTGAATAAGGTTCCACCAAATTCATTGACAAACACTTTTCTCGCCTCTTGAAGATTATCTATATAGGCGTAGTTCCCATTGCCCTTATCGGCCAGTATTTCCATTTTATCATCTTTGTAATTGCCCATACCAAAGCCAACTACGGTAAGAAATACTCCTTGCTCACGCTTTTGCTCTATGAGTCTCTCCATCTCAGCATTGCTTGACGCGCCAACATTGAAGTCGCCATCAGTAGCAAGTATAATTCTGTTATTACCTTTTTCAACGAAATTTTCAAGTGCGGTTTCGTAAGCTAATTTTATTCCAGCACCACCGGCCGTGCTGCCTCCTGCCTCAAGTCGATCGAGTGCTTCAATG
>JBGSYX010000531.1:0-4143 GCA_041750735.1 Cyclobacteriaceae bacterium | reverse complement strand
TGTTCGTTTCATTGCCCCCATGTGCCAATTACACCTTCCGAACCTTATGTGTCTATGTATAAGCTCGACGAAATGATTACGCCGGTTTCCATTCACGATAGCAGGAGCAACTCTCCATACAGGGCAAATCAGTTGGAATCGCCTTACTCCGATGCGGAAGGAGTCAAATACATGACACTTAATTACTATGCATTTGTTACTGAGATTGATGAATGGGTTGGGAAGATATTGGCCAAACTTGACCAGCTGAAGCTGGCAGAAAACACGCTGGTTGTTTTTGTTTCGGATCATGGCGAGATGCTGGGAGCTCACGGTATGAGGGGTAAATTCTGTTTTTATGAGGAATCTGTCAGGGTGCCATTTATTATTAGTTATCCCGGCAAAATAAAGGCCGGCCTGCGCATTTCCACACCCGTTTCCGTTTTAAACATTTTCCCGACTATCCTGGATTATGCAGGCGTTACAAATATTCCTTCTGATGGATATTCACTCAGACCTGTAATCGAAGGTAGAGAACCCAGGTACGATTTTGCAGTTTCAGAATGGACCTGGTCAAATAATAATGTACCATCGCTTATGATCAGGACAAGTGACTGGAAATTAATGACTACCCATCGGAATGGTGGCAAAAATGTTGAAGCCCTGTTTGATTTAAAAAATGATCCTTATGAGATGAACAACCTTTTAGGCAATAATCCCGAAAGGTTTAAATACAAAAAGATAGCAGAAACCCTGCGTTCAAAATTAGTAGGCTATTTGAAAGATGTAAATTATCCACTTGTAAAAGGAATTGAAGGAAGAATTTTAGTTCGTGAATAAACAATTATAACCAAGTCAGTAAAATGAATATAAAAATTACTTTTTGCTGAATAAGGATAAAGGATTCATCAGGAAGTGAGATTGTCACATTAATTCAAAAAGAACAATTCTATGAAAAAAACTTATTCAGTCCTCATTTTATTAAGCATATTTTTATCTTTTTCTCCCCTATTAGAAGCGCAAATTGAAGTAAAAACCACATCTTCGATTGTTCCTGATCGTATTATGTTGACCATGCCGGGGAACCCGGGAAATGAAAGGGCGGTAACATGGAGAACTTCTACCAACGTAAAGCATTCAATCGGACAGATTTCAGAAGCCAGTGTTACACCTTTCTTTGAAGAGAAAATACAAACATTAGAAGGCACTTCAACTTTTTGGATGGAAGGGGATTCAACTGCATTGGGACATCAAGTTATTTTTGGTGGGTTGAAACCCGAAACCATGTATACTTACAGGGTTGGAGATGGAAAAAATTGGAGTGAGTGGTTTCAGTTTACAACATCTTCGAATGAAGTTAAACCTTTCAATTTTATTTATTTGGGCGATTTTCAGGATGATATTAAAGAACATTGTTCGCGTACAATCCGTAAAGCCTATTCGCACTTTTCGAATGCTGACTTTTTATTGTTTGTAGGTGATATCGTTAGTAGAAGCAACGATGAATATTGGGGCGAATTTTTTTATGCCGGAGATTGGATTTTTGGAACCATGCCCTCTCTTACTACACCGGGGAACCACGAATACATCACAAACTCACTTGATGACCCACGAACTTTTTCGAAACAATGGAACCAGATATTTGTAAATCCCTATAACCATCCGGAAAATCTGAAGGGCCGAACTTATTATATCGATTATCAGGGAGTACGTTTTATTGCTATAGATTCCCCTGCAATGAGTTCTAATAATGAGGACGGAAAGAATACAATTGTTTGGTTGGAAAAAATTCTTTCCGAAAATCCGAATCAATGGACAATTCTCTTTACTCATTTTCCTGTGTATTCTTGTTCGCAAGGAAGAGATAACAGCAAATATCGAAATTTGATTAAACCAGTACTTGAAAAATATGGAGTTGATTTAGTCTTACAAGGTCACGACCACACCTATTGTCGTGGGCAAAATTTGGCTGGCGTGGGAGAAGAATGTTCCAATCCTCCAATGTACATGGTTTCCGTATCGGGACCTAAAATGTATGGATTAAGTGTGGATAAGTGGGCCGACCGGGTAGCATCAGAAACTCAATTGTATCAGAATATTGAAGTTAACGGGAATACTATTAAGGTAGAAGTATTCACGGTTAACGGCGAGCTTTACGATTCATTTTCTTTGGTGAAAAATGACAAAGGAATCAATGAAGTTATTGAAAGGGGTATCGTGAATTCGATTCCTGAAAATACCAAAATACCGGAACAGGCATTAAAAAGATATTCCGAGGAACAATTAATCCTGTACAAGGAGAAATATTTGTTAAAATAGAGGTGTTTGATTCATCGGGAAGATAGATTGCCACATTAACAAATGAGAAAACATGAAACGAAGAGATTTTACAAAAATGATTGGATTAGGAGCATTGGCAATACAAACAGTTCCTGCTTTTGCTTTACAGAATACGATTGAAAACACTTCGTCCGGAACCGCTAAAATTCCATTGGGTTTATGCAATCATTCTTTGAGAAGTATGGGTTTAAATGCTCAAAAACTTGTAGAATATGCAATTGCTCAAAAACTCGATTCTGTCTTGCTGAATACCTTTCAACCGCTTGATAGTCTTGAGCCCGAATATCTTTCCGGTTTAAGTAATATGGCTAAAAACAACGATGTAAGTATTTACATTGGAGTCGGAAGCATCAGCGAAAAATCCACCAAGTTTTCTAATCAATATGGGAATGCCGAAGAATTACTGTTTAAAGGCATTCGCGTGGCTTCCGCAGTTGGCTCTCCAATAGTTGGTTGCAGAATCGGTGCTATGGAAGACCGGTATTTGGAGGGCGGAATTGAAGCACACATTCAAGCTGTTATAAAAGTGATGAAATCGCTTCGCCCGGCAGCTTTGGATGCGGGGATTAAATTTGCTTTTGAGAACCACACCGGCGACCTTCGCTCAGAAGAATTGTTGGCTCTTATTCATGAAACGGGTACTGACATTTGCGGAGCACTGTACGACCCGGCAAATGCACTTTGGGCCATGGAAGACCCAATGGAAGCATTAATGATACTGGGTTCAACTATAATTTGTACCAGCGTGCGCGATGTTGCCGTTTGGGAAACAGACGAAGGAGCAACATTCCAGGGAATGGCGATCGGAGAAGGAATGTTAGACTACACCCTTTTTTCAAAAACGATGGCTGAATTATGCCCGGGAGTTCCATTTCATGTGGAAACAATTTCAAACTCTGCGCGACGGATTCCTTTTTTAAAGTCTGAATTCTGGAAAGGTTTTCCAAATCTTTCAGCAGCCGGCATAATTGATTTCTTGAAGTTGGCAAAAAATGGGGAACCACAGAAAATTATTACAGCACCTTTGGGTATGACACAGAAAGATTTTGACATTGAACTTCAGCAATCGGAGTTATTAAAAAGCTTTGATTATTTGCGTAGAAATTTCAATGCCGGATTGAAATCGTAATTATTTTCAATCTGTTAATTTGGTTAATTATTTATTAATATAAAATTATATGCGATCTGTTACTTTTATTCTCAAAACATCTAATAATGAAAAAGAAAATAGGATTGGTGGTATTGTTCATGATAGTAATCTGTTTCCACATTTCAGCTCAAAATAAACATGCTTCAAAAAGCAAGTACATGAGTTACAAAGGGCTTGTTATGGCCGGTTATCAGGGCTGGTTTAATTGTGAAGGCGATGGTGCCAACCGTGGCTGGACTCATTACGATAAGAATGGAAGGTTTGAGGATGGTAGTTGTACAATTGATTACTGGCCCGAAATGGATGAGTACATAGTGAAATACAAAACACCGTTTAAGTTCGCGGATGGTTCGTCGGCCTATGTATTTAGTTCTTATGACGAAAGCACGGTTGATTTGCATTTTAAATGGATGAAAGAGTATGGGATTAATGGAGTTTTTATGCAACGGTTTTTTTCTGTTCTTACAAGTCAGAAGAGGTTAAACCATAACGATAAAGTTCTGGCTTCGGCCATTAAAGCAGCCAATAAATACGGCCTTGCCATATGTTTAATGTACGATATAGGTAGCATGGAAGACAGTAAATATAAACTTCTGTTTGATGACTGGAAGCACCTTGTTAATGACCTTAAGCTGACAAACCAGGGAGAAAACACAACCTACCTTTTTCATAAC
>JBGSYX010000530.1:0-2861 GCA_041750735.1 Cyclobacteriaceae bacterium | reverse complement strand
ATGAGAAGTGGTTTGAGCAGAAAATGTATTGCCTTTTGAAATCCAGCTTTTCAGAATATACCCGCTTTATGGGGATGAATGAAAAAGTGTAATATATCCATGCCCAGGCCCTGTGAAGCCAAAAGACCATAGGATGTCGTTTGTTGTCGGAATGAATTAAAAGGCTGAATAGAGGAAGCATGGCTAGGAAGGCCAGCGCAAATAAAGTCAGACTGTATATCGAATAAATTCTTCGGAGTATCTTCACCTGGAAATTAATAAGCAGTAAAGTATTTACTCTTTGGCGTATTTCCAACGATTTGCCAAGCCTTCATTTCAAATAGCCTTACTTAATTGCCAGAGCACAGAACCTGTTTTTAATATTTATGTACAAGTCACAGTTTTATCTTTGCAGGCATTATTTACGCTGAAAAGTGTGTTTAATAGCCCAACTCTGGGCGTAGTTTGCAACTACGCCATCATATCAAAACTAACTCTTAATGCCGGAATACATCTTCCTGCCACACGCAGGAATCCTTTCCGTTGCTGGTTTTATGATATGAAAGTGTAGAAAAATTCTACGCTTAGAGACTTTTTTCTATTCTTCGCCCAGAAGGGGCAGGAACTCCACCAGACACTTAGGTGCACTACTGATAAATGGGCTTAATAATTTCAACACCTTCGCCTTCTTCAGGATAAAACTGCCAATAGTAAATTACCTTAACCTTATCAATATCCCTCAGAGTTGGTTCATTAAAAGGCTTATTTTTAACAACAAAATTCCAATTCATTCTTCTATTCTGATAAAGCCAATCAATTTTAACACTATCAAATTTCATTAGATAGTCTCCAAAGCTGAATACAAGATTTAATTCACTTGACTGGTTCTTAATTCGTGGCAATTTTATACTACATCCCTTTACGTCTGTCTTATAGATTTTGTCATCCAATTCCAACGAAACAGAAAAGCTATTACAGATATCAACCTTCGAATTATCAATTTCTAGGCCAATGTCTATTTCATGATACTTTGACACCCCAGGCTGGGTGGAAGTAATTGTATTTGGCGTTGATCGTATTCCTTGAACACAACTTTGCCCGATTTTTCCGTATATTGTGCCATGTGATTTGTACTAAATTAACGATTTAGTACCTAAAAGCCTACTGATTTTCCGTATAGTAGGCTTTTAATTTTACCCTTTTTGCACAGCCCCAGCGGGGGTTTTTCTTTATACCAAATTTTACCCACTTCCACTTTTTATTTTTTTTATTTAATTAGATATCAAGAACAATTGTAATGAAAATAGATAGAAAATATTAATGTTAAACTATTTTACCCTTTCTTTCCTTAAGAGAACATATCCATCATTTGTGGTGCAGTTTCGCAATACAGCATTTGCACCATCGCTCAACATGATTGCAGAAAGCCCTTTTGAATTAGGAGCAGGATTTACATCAAGCCCTTCCAGCAAAATATCCCTAAAATGGTTTATCTCAATTGCATTGGTGAAGAATGAAGGTAGCCCGTCTCCCCAATTCAGTTCAAACTGAGAAACTGTAAGATGCTTAACATATTGTGCATACAAACCTGGAATATCGTGCTTAAAAAGAGACCTTTCATGCGGATAAGTGCCACGAAAATCGAAGTTACCTCCATAAGATTCTGTATACTTGCCTTTGTTTATGGTGAGTTTAATACTTTCCATACTGATATTATCAATAACACTATTCTCAATGCCATAAATCAATATTCCTGCTTCACTGGTCGCCGTGATATGTGAAAAACGTATATTGTTAATTATTCCGGGTTTGCCATTCTTGGTTTCCTGCCCGGCGAAAATATGAATGGGTTCACCTTTTCCCCACCAATGTCCCGAATATAACCGCGTATTAATGATTACATTCGAAAAAAGGACGTTTTCGATGGAACTGTTGTCGCAGGCAAATACTCCAATTCCCCTATTGGAATTGTACATAACCAGGTTACTGAATACGAGGTTCCTGATAGGATGGGAGCCAGGACCCACCCGGATGCAAGCAGACCTAGAAGATAGCACACAATTTGTAACAGTGACATTCTCCGCATAACCAGTCTTATTTCCAAAAGAAGGAACCTTCCATGCCGGATCATTTGGAGAGGGTTGATCGCTGAAACCGCTAACAATAATTGCATCATCGCCGGCAACGATATTACAATCGGATATCCGTATATTGCGCGAATTGCAACAATTGATGCCATCGCTGTTGGGTACAAGCGGATTATTTAGAATAGATATCCCTTCGACATTTACATTGTCACAATCTCCAATCCGTACGGTCCATTCGGGTGAATCTTTCATTGTAACGCCGGAAATATGAATATTCTCGCATCGTTCAAACACAATCATCATCCCAGGACGATAAGCATACGAAACCGGGCCATCCTCGAAAACAGTTCCCGGCTTCATGAATTCATTTCCCTGCCTGGTGAATTTCCTGTCAAAGTCGGCTGCAATGTGCGGTTTATCTATACCATTCATAAAATAAGTACCGTTCCCGTTGATTTCGCCCGTTCCTGTAATAGAGACATGTTTGGCATCCACTGAATAAATCAATCCATAATGGTTATACCCTTCGTTGAAGATGGGGTTTTTCATCAAAAGGTAGTCGGAAGTATCTTTGCTTCCAACCAGTTTTGAGCCCGGTTCAAAATGAAGGTTCACATTAGAAAGCAAAACCACAGTACCCGAAATGAAGGTTCCGGAAGGGATCACTACAGTACCTCCGCCTTTTTCGCTTACTTTTTCAATGGCACTATTAATAGCTTTGGTATTGACGGTTAAGCTGTCGCCTTTAGCACCAAAATCAAGAATATTAAATGAGGTTGTTTTTTGCTGGCAGCC
>JBGSYX010000529.1:0-42742 GCA_041750735.1 Cyclobacteriaceae bacterium | reverse complement strand
TGTTACTGTATAAATAAAAAAGCTGCCCCGACAAGTCGGAGCAGCCTATATAAAAAATTAGTTTTATCTATTATTGAGAGTTAAAAAAAGTCTTATGGTAAGATCGCTATTGAGTTGTCAAGCAGTGCATTGCCATACTTTGTATTGTGAATACCACGGCTGAACTCTCTGAGACACATCTGGAAGTTAATGATGGCTCCCATTTGTGCATTTGTTACAGAAAGTACAGGTAATCCATTATTGTAATCTTTCTGTGCTTGAGTCCAGCTACTTGTATTTCCCATATTCTTGAACTGACCGCTTGGATTATTAGCAGGTCCGTCCGGATTATTTACAGGATCATAAACATTCAGATAACCGTCGTAACGATTGGCTGTGGCTGCATATCACAAATTGTGCTCTGAATCAGGATTCCGGTTCAAAATTTCAACTGTACCAACTTTTAATTTGGCAGCAAGCGCGTCAAGTTTTACTTTATGAGCATTCTTTACACTGGTTACAATAGCTGATGTAATAGCGCCGTCGCCAACGTGGCAGCCGGTAACATTACAACCGTTTAGATTGCCAATGGCTGAGAACGTATGTCCGCCGGCTCTTCCATTCACGCCTTCTGCCATGTGGCAGTCCTGGCACGATGAGTTGGCTGTATGGTATGAATTAGTATAAACCGCAGGGCCGGTGAATTCTACACCACCCTTACCAGCTACTATTGCACCGACAGAACCATAATGTACATGGGTTCTGTATGCTAATGCAGTAATTTGAGTAAAGGCAGCTGCAGGAGCAGCAGCCAAGGCATCATAATCCAATACATTACCATCAGCTGATTTTGTGAGTGGTCTTGGCTGGTGACACTTTACACAAAGGTTTGATGCGCCGCCATCTGCCTGGAGGTCGATGGTTTTAGTACTGCTCCACATGAGCATGCCAACAGGTGCTACTGTTGTGAGAGATGGCAAATCTGCAGCAGTATAGGTGTTGTGGATAGCACTATGACAAGTTGAACATCCAAGTTCACCATATGCTTTATCTGAAGTAGTTACATAATTATTTACGTACCTACTGGCACCAGAGGGCAATGTATAAGTAGCCGGTACATTCCTGGCTACTACATCCTTGAATGCTTCCTGAGCATGGCAGGGTGTACAACCAGTGCTTCCCGCTTCCTCAAAAGCGGCTTCGCCATACTCATGTTTTGACAACTGGAATTGTGTAGTAATAAGATCCACACTTTCGGGATTGTGGCAAAGCTTACAGGTCTCGTTGGCATCAGCGCCATCCTGGCCATCAACACCATCGATTCCGTCCTGTCCATCTGCACCAGCGGGTCCCTCTGGGCCTTCGCAACCTGTTACAAAGGCAAACATGACTGCGCATGTGGCCATTGCTAAATACTGTAAGATTCTATTTGTTTTCATAATTTAAAAAGTTTTCATTAATAGATAAGAGACTAGTTTTTCCTTCACGTGTAAAGGTAATTAGCCCGCCATGCACCTACAATTACACGCTTAGGATATAAAATCGAATTCGGATGGATGTTTTGCATAAATTTTTTAGCACAGATCAAATAAACATGGATTTTGATCAACTATTTTGTGATATATATCAAAATGAGTACGCTCATCCGGGTACGCTATCGTGTATAGCGCTTATTACTAAATAATTACAAAAAATATTGTGCTGCGAAATCCAGGCAAAAGATTAGCATTTAATGGAAAAAACCAACAGGTTGGTGAGCTACAGAATACAAACTCAGTAAAAAATCATTGGAAATAATCAAAAGTCATCCTCACGGTTGGCATACAATGATGAACGGTTTGAGGATAACGAATAACATCATGAATTGGGTTTGGAGAGGGTACGTATTTATAGCATTATTCTCCCTATTCCACTAATCAACTCAAACCGTTCGCGAAAATCGCGGCTTTTCACCTTGTTTTTTCATGAGGTATTCATCGAAATTCATGGCGATGTTTCGGATGAGTAAACGCCCGGTCTCCGTCACAATCAACTCATCCGGTTTGAGATTAATGAGGCCGTCCTCTTCAAAAGTCTTCAGGTGGTCCAATGCCTCGGAAAAGTGACTGTTAAATGAAATTTTATATTTCTGCTCGAACTTAGCTTTGCTGATCCTGAAGTTGCACATCAATTCCGTGATAACATCACGCCTGAGTTGATCTTCCGCATTTAATATAACTCCCCGCATGGCTGGCAGCTTGTTCTCATTAAGACTCCGATAGTAATCATCCATTTTCTTGTGGTTCTGGATATACAGATCGGACAGCATGCTAATGCTTGTGATTCCCATGGCAAGCAAATTGATCCCGGCATGCGTGGAATATCCCTGGAAATTTCTGTAAAGCGTGCCGTTGTTCATGGCAATGGTAAGCTCATCATCAGGTCTGGCAAAATGATCCATACCTATATATATGTATCCGGCATTGCTCAACTTTTCGATACTGAGTTTGAGCAATTCCAGTTTTTGATCAACGGAAGGCAGCCATTCTTCATGGATCAGTTGCTGGTGCTTGATCATCGATGGCAAGTGGGCATAATTGAATACCGCAAGCCGATCGGGATCCATTGCAATTACCTTATCGATCGTATCGGCAAATGTCGCAGTTGTTTGATGTGGCAATCCGTACATCAGATCCAGGTTCATAGAATTAAAGTTCAAGTCGCGCGCCCAGCCGAGCGCTGCTTCCGTTACTTCCTGTGTCTGAATCCTGTTTACTGCTTTCTGAACTTTAGGTTCAAAATCCTGGATGCCCATACTGCAACGATTAAATCCTGCATCTGCGAGCGCTTCCATATGACCCCTGGTAAGTTCCCTCGGGTCGATTTCTACACTTACCTCAGCGTTAGGCTGAAAATCAAAACTGTCGTGTATGGCTTTTCCAAGCTTTCTAATTTGATCAGGCGTGAGATGCGTCGGGGTACCACCGCCCCAATGCATTTGTATTACTTTCCTGGAAGGATCCAGCCTGGCTTTCAGCAGGCGAATCTCCTTTTCAAGATAAATAAGATAATCGTTGATTTTTTGCTGATTGCGGCTTACCATCATGTTGCACCCACAGAAATAGCACAATGTATCGCAGAATGGTATGTGAAAATAAAGTGACAGATCGCGCTTTTCCAGTGTGTCGTTATCTTTCCCGATATGATCGAGGAATACTTTTTCGTCAATACCGTCGTGAAAGTATGGCGCTGTAGGATAGCTGGTGTATCGTGGCCCGGCCTTGTCGTACTTTTTTAGTAATGCTATGTCAACAATCATTCTGGGGTTGTGAGGCGATTGGCCTATTTTTCGTTATCAATTTCATATATACTAAGAATCAGCTCCACTTGTTTTTGATATTTCTCCGGGTCATGGATACTGTTCTTAAGTGATTTCACGTGCTGACGAACTACCTTATTAATAATACTCTCCGTAAGCACATCGATCTCTTGGCGATAGCCGTTCTGAGGTAGTTTGGATTTAAGACGTTCAATTTCATTGAGCCGTATGGTGTCAAGGCGCTTTTTCAACTTTCCGACAATACTGCTCATGGAATTCATCGAATACCACTCTTTAAATTCAACAACGAAGTCCTCGATAATTTTCATGGATTTCGGGATTTCCTTCTTTCGCTTTTCCAGGTTTTGCTTCACGATTTCTTCGAGATCGTCGAGGTTGTATAAGAAGACTCCCCCGATTTCATTGATGGCCGGGTCGATATCGCGCGGTATCGCAAGGTCGATAAGGAAAATCGGTTGATGGCGGCGCTGATGTGCTACCTGCTTCATGATGTCTTTGGTCACCACAAAAGTTTCACTGGATGTAGCTGAAATTACAATGTCGGCTTCTGCAAGCACATGCGGCAATTCTTCCATGGGACTCGCCGTACCGGAAAGTTTTTCAGCCAATTCCTGTGCCCGCTGATAAGTCCGGTTTACCACCCTGATATTTTTAACCCCGTTTTCCTGGAAATGAAATGCGGCCAATTCAGCAGTCTTTCCTGCACCAACCACCAGAATGCTCTTTTTATCCAGATCGCTAAATATTTTTCTGGCGAGTTCTACGCCAGCGAAGCTTACTGAAACTGTGCCGTCGGTGAGGAATGTTTCATTGTGCACTTTCTTTTTTGCCTGCATCGCAAAATTGAAGAGCTTGTTGATGATGGCATCCGTGCCCTGTAATTGGTGGGCGACATCATAGCTGTCCTTGACCTGGCCTGCGATCTGTTGCTCGCCGACAATTTGTGAATCTATGCCGGCAATTACCTTAAAAAAATGTTCGGCTGCTGATGGGCCATTCAGGTTATAAAACAATTCACTGTCTGAATATAAATCGGTCTGCTTAAATGATGCCAGCCAACCTTTCAGCTTTTCAATGATTTCCTCGTGATCCTCAGCGCTTACGTATATTTCTGTGCGGTTGCAGGTGCTGAGCATCATGCAGCCATCAGCGCGAAATTCATTAATGATATGACCGAGGGCTTCCCTCTGCTCCGTATCGCTTAACGCAACCCTCTCCCTTACCTCGACAGGCGCTGTCTTATGCGAAATCCCCAATAACCCCAATGGAATCTGGTCCATGTTATCCCCCTTTTATCAATAAAATTTATGGAAGGAATCGGACATGTAGATCAATAGTCCTCCCCCAACAATGAATATTAAAAACCCATATAATGACCAATAAGCCATTTTTTCCCCACTCCATTTGTTCTTCATGGCAAGCAAATACATGATGATATATAAGATCCATACCACATCAGTGATGATCACCTTCAAATCTTTTACCTGGTACTCGCCGATTATCATCATTTGGTAATGTCCCAGCATAATTCCTATCCCCAGCAGGATGATCCCCGTGACAACAGAGCGCTTGCTCATTTTTTCCAAATAAGTAAGTGAAGGCAACTGTTGGAAAACCGTGCCGATATTTCTCTTCTTAAGATTATTGTTCTGGATAATGTACATAAGGGAATAAATAGCGGCAAGTAATAAACCTGTATATCCTGTCACAGCCATGGAAGCATGAATAGCGAATGTTTTGTTGGATAGCAATTCGTTGGTCTCAGTCTGCCAACTCATATGAACCGCTGAAACCAGTTCCAGCACAAAGGCAAAAGAAAGTATGAACAAACCTGCTCCGCGGTGCTGCATGCCCAACTCGCTGATCATATAGACGAACAAAACCGAGAAGGCTATAAAACTGAATGCATCGTGCGCGGTGGAAAAGGGCATGGTATTTAAGGCCAGATTCCGCGTCACGATTTCCACAAGATGAATAAACGCCAAAATCCCAAGAATCAGGGTTGTCCTTTGCGCGAGCGATTTATTCTTTTCGGTAAAAAGCAGGTAATAAAGGTAAATCACTCCCAGGTACAGCACCGGCAGCAGGTAGCTAATAATTTGACTGAACATTTTCATTTCTTGCTGTGCGTTTAAAGGTATTTCAGCACGTGATAATTGAAGGCTCAAATATAAAACATGAAATCACACAAAGTACCAGATAAAATCCAGGGAGATAAACTCCCTCCTTCAAGAATCTTGCGCAAGGAGCATAATTCTCATGGCAATACATATGATTTTAATCAGGTGATGCAGAGAATAACCTTTTTTTATTCCCTTGTCAGCACATCATGCCATCATAATAATGCTTCTGAGCCCATTCAAAATTGTCCGGATTATTAAGGTGAGCGAGGCGGTTTTCAAGATACCGTGGCTGCAGAGCGGCGAGTTTTCCCTGACCGTAGTTCAACGCGACGTCAATATTTTTTTTCAGCGGCTCCATGCCTGTCTGGCTTACAAGGTTTATTGCCACACCGGGCAATTCCCAGTTATATTGAAGCAATTCTTCTGCAGTAGCCACGCCTTTGTTGATGATGTCACGCATGATTTTCATGGAAATGACACCAACATTTTTTTCTCTGGCGGCGGGTAGCGCCGTGCTGACAAAATCACCGTATTTCGTAGCATTCAGTGCCAGAAGTGTCAAATCAAAGTCAAGTTTCTCCAGAAGCTCTTTGGCTCTTTCGGCGCTGTCCATGCTGGAAAAGCCGATATATTTTACCATTTTCTCTCTCTTCAGATCCGAAACCAGGCGATACACACCACTTTCTATCTCACTTACTGTATCCTCCGGAAGAACGGCATGAATAAGTAATGCATCTACATGGTCAGTCTTCATGCGTGCCAGGCTGCGCTCAAACTCTTCACGGGCTTTGGCTGGATTACGATCATGGATTTTGGTCAACAAAAATATGTCTTTTCTTATCGGAGGCAATACGCGGCCAAGCCGTTCTTCACTCGATGGTTGATCCTTTTCACCATAGGTAGATGCTGTATCAAAATAATTGATCCCGGCATTAAAGGCATATTCGAAGTGTGGCTCCCATTCGCCATCTGCCATTTTCAAAAATTGCGATCCGCAACCATAGCCGAGGATGGAAATCTTTTCACCTGTCTTTCCCAATACTCTCATTGGCATGCCGTTTTTACCGGTCATCGGCGCTGAGGAATTACACTGTGAAAGGAGTCCTGCCGAAGAAACTGCTACAGCGGCTATGGAAGAAGTTTGGATAAACTTCCTGCGACTTATGTGTTTGTCCATGATGATCTTTGAATAATGGTTTGCCTAAATTAATCAATATTCTGCTATTGATAAAACTTACCGCGAATCATCAGGCGGAATGCCGGGGTTTTATAAAGGATAAAACCCATATCTTTACATTTTTCAAGGAGGAAAAATCCATGTTTGGCAAAAGAAAAGCACTTTTTCTAATCCTATTCACGGTCAGTGCCGTGTCTCTTACTGCATTTGCCCAATTGCCTGACAAATCCTTGCGATACGACCACACCATTCAGATCATTTCCAACCTTTCGGATATAAATTCGCAGCGGGCTGAGTCGGCATCTGTTGATGAGCTTATAGAAAATAATGTGGGTGGATTCCGGTTTCACCTGATGTGGGATCATGAAAAATCCAACCTTATTTATTTGCGCTCCAATGGCAAAGCGAATGATTTTACTGAGGTGATCGATCTCCTGAAAACCAACCTGGAGCAAAATCCCGACAGGTTGTTTACCCTGTTTCTGGATCTTCAATTGCCCATAGACAGTCTGAAAAAGGTCTTCGAAGAACATGACTTCATCCGGTACCTTCATAAACAACCGCTGGGACGCGACTGGCCAAAGGTGTCGGATATGTTGCAAAACGGCTCCCGCGTAGTGCTATTCACCATGGAAACCATTTTCAACCAGCCTGACTGGCTGCACCCGGTGTGGAATTTTGCCGTCGAGCCCTATTTCTCCCTGTTTGAAGCGCCGAATTTTTTAGGTGAATTCCTGAAAGGTGACCCAAAAAACGACCTGCTGATCATCAATGATTTCAACATTCCATCAAACAGGCTGAGCCAGAATCCGGTGTATATCATCGAACAAAACACGAACCATTACCTGCTCAACCACTGTCTGGCCATATGGAGAAATACCGGCAAGACTCCAAATTTTATATTTCTGGATCAATACACCTCCCGTATGCAGGTCATTGTCAACAGCCTCCGGTCATTCAAGACGGTCCAGGGCCAGATCACTTTCAACATGGAACCGCTGGATTATGTGAACTGGGAAGGTCGCGAGAATTGCATGACCAGCGGGGATTATGTTTTTCCGATATCGCCCGGAGACAATTTTACACTCAAACCCAACGTACCGGGCTTTAGTTTCATACCGGAATTGATCAGGATCAATGAGCCGACGTATTCCATCACCCAGAATTTTGTTGCGAGCCCATTGAATATAACTGATGGAGTTGTAGCCTATTTTCCATTCGACAAACAAGCCAATGATCAGAGCCCGAATAAAAACCACGGAAAAGGCGCCAGGGTTAGCTTTCCGAGCGACAAGGAGCGCGGGCCTATCGCGCAATTTGATGGCAATGGCTATATCGTACTGCCACGAGCCGAGTCGCTGAGTCTCCGCGATCATGCATTTACCATTGCTGCGTGGGTGAAACTCGCGCCCAACAAAAATCAGGATAACTCCATACTGGGTACCACGGTACGGTCGTACCAGGAAGGCATCCATTTTACCATCAGGGATAAGAAGCCATACTTCGGTTTTTTCGCCAATGATGTGCAAGGCAATGAAATCATCGAAGAGGGTACGTGGTACCATATCGTGGCCCGTTACAACAAACTGAATGGTGAGCAGGCCATTTTTGTTAATGGTAAACTGGATAACAAATCCCTTGGACATTCAGCATACCAGGGCAAGGAAGAAATAATGCTGGGAAATGCATCCTTCGGATGGCCGGCTTTTTTTAACGGTCAGATGGACGAAGTCACCATTTGGGATCGTCCACTCGGCGACCAGGAAATATTCAACCTGGCCATGAACGTGATCAGCGTTTCCCCGGGTCGGAGCTCCGGTTTAATAACTGATTTCCGAATCATTCTTGGAGGCTTTTCAATATTTCTACTTGCTGTTTTAGTTTGGTACCTAGCAAGGCGGCGAGGCAGAAAAAAAAGCATCCAAAACACAACATTGCGCCACAACGTGAATTCCGACAGGGCTTCTATATATAAATCCGGAAAGGTTGCCGATAAAAACTTCATACGGATTTTTGGCGCCTTTCAAGTAATCGACCGCCACGGGAAGGATATCACGGAGGAGTTCACGCCAAAGATTAAAGCACTGTTCGTCTATATACTTATCCATTCATCAGCCTCAAAAAATGGAATCACCACGGACGAACTCACCGAGACTATCTGGCCCGAGCAATCCAACCAAAGTGCCAAAAACAGCCGTGGAGTCAGCATACGGAAGCTGAGGCTGATATTGGAACAGCTGGACAAAGCGGAAATTGTATTTGAGCGAAACAGATGGATACTTGAGCTATCCAACCAAGCACACTGCGACTACTTTGATTGCCTCTACCTGCTGAATAATCCGCAGTTTCACCAGGACGAGTATTACAAACGGCTTTTCGAACTTGTGCAGGAAGGCCAGATGGTGAAAAACGAAAATTATGCTTGGCTCGATGACACGAAAGGCTACCTCGATTATCGGATCATCGACATAATGATAAAGTACATTGGCATCCTCAACATCACGACAGATGCAGACCTCATTCTCAGAATTATTGAGCGGATACACATTTCCGATCCGGTGAACGAAAAAGCCCTTGAGTTGAAAATACAGATCCTCCTGCAGCAGGGCAATGACAACTTTGCGCGGTACTCTTTTGAAACATTCTGCAAGACCTACGAGGAGTTTTATGACCAGGCCTACCTGAAGCCTTTTAGTGAACTGGCAAAAACCACGATTTTATAATTAATCCAAATACATCCTCACATAAACAATTAATCGGGACAAGGAACGACCATTCCGGACGAGACCGTTAAAAAATTTTCCTTGACACAATCCTTCAAAATGTTTATATTCCACGTCAAGAACTTATTAACCACCAATTAAACCTACTAACCATGAAGACCCAATTCAAACTTATTGGCTTAGGCGCCAGTATCCTCACTGTTCTATTGACATTCCAATGCCAGGAGAAAAAATCAGTTATAACCCAGGCAGTTGCCAATTCAACCGCTTCAACAGATTTCAATGGATTTGAGAGTCAGATCAAATGGGGAGAGCATTTGGTAATAATTGCCGGTTGCCATGACTGCCACACGCCCAAAAAAATGTCTGCATTCGGGCCGGTTTTAGACACTGCGCTCTGGCTTTCCGGCCATCCAGCCAATATGCCTCCAATTGAAATAAACCACAAAGAAATTGAAAGCAAAGGATTGGCTGTAACCTTTGATCTTACCGAGTGGGCAGGTCCATGGGGGGTTTCATACTCGGCCAATCTTACTCCGGATCCTACTGGTATTGGCACTTGGAGCGAAGACCAGTTTATCTTTTGTTTGCGAAAGGGAAAGTTTAAGGGTCTGGAAGGCTCCAGGGGCTTGTTACCACCAATGCCTTGGCCAATGGTGGGTCAAATGACCGACAATGAGTTGAAAGCGGTTTTTGCCTATTTGAAATCCATAAAACCGATCAATAATTTAGTTCCGATGCCAAAAACGCCGGTGAGCATGGTCAACTGATGTTTTATTTCGTCAATTACTAAATATCTGATTTGTTGTTGAAATAGGGCATTTTAAGTTTCAATGAACCAAAGTTCCTGACTCTTTAGAAGCTTTTGATTGCATCTTAATTCAGGATTCCTGATGATTAGCACCAACAAAAAATGCGCACCGACTTGGTGCGCATTTTACTATTAATTGTTTGCTAAAGTTACCAGCTCAGGATTTTGTAGAAATCATATTCCTCTGGATTTTCCACGTACGTTTTAGCGGCCGCGTAATCTGAGGGCTCTACAAACTGCAGGTTGTTCTTTATAAGTGTCACGGCGCCATGTCCTTCGATATCCACCAGTCGCGGAGGAATCTTACCATCAGGTCCCTGCAGGTCTTTCAGATATAATGGCGTCGCTTTTCCAGCGGCATCCACATAGACCATACATCCTGTTTCGCCTTTTGAGAATAGCTCATAAACGCCAATACCCAGCAATGAACAATAGATGAGGTCGTAGCTTATCGGGCGCACGCAGCGAATCTCATAGCCTACTTCCACCGGGCGGCTCTTTATTTTGAGTCTAGTACTTTTTAACTTATGCTCGATCATCTCATTGAAGATATGGGCTTTCGACACTTTTCCGAGTTCGGGGTGTCCGTGGTCGTCGTAGGAGAAATTGATCCCGGAATGCTTTATTTCTTCCTCACTCAATGCATGAAATACTCCTTCGGAAACAATTGCTGCGCCATACGGCACACCAAGGATACTCCGCTTAATCATGGCTGAAATCACCAGGTTCACAATTTTGCTGATGGTGATAGTGGTCTTATTAAACATTTCCGGAATCACGAGCATCGGGAAATGACATGCGCCACCGATACCAGCTGCAAGGTGCCCTGCCGAGCGTCCCATTGCTGACACGATGAACCAATTCTCACTTGTACGGGCGTCTTCATACACAGTGTTGCAAATGGCCACTCCTGCTTCCTTGGCACTCTGATAACCGAACGTTGGTGTATGGTCGGGAAGTGGGAGGTCATTGTCGATGGTTTTGGGCACATGGATATTTTTCAGATCATATCCCTTAGCAGCGATAAATTTGGCGATTCTGTTTGCCGTCGATGCTGTATCATCACCACCGATGGTAACGAGCAATTTTATGTTATTCTCTTTAAAAAGATCAAGGTTGAAATTACTGTCGAAATCAGCATCCTTCGGTTTGAAACGACTCATTTTCAAAGCTGATCCGCCGCGGTTGAAGATATCGTCGGCGTAAAGGAAATCGATATCGACCATTCTTGGCGTTTTGGAAAAAAGTCCTGAATACCCGCCGTGAAGGCCGATAACCTTCCAGCCATTTCTCAGAAATATTTTTGCTACACTACCGACAACGGTATTCATACCGGGAGCCGGACCACCACCACAAAGAATTGCTACTGCATTTTTCATTATTAATAAAGTTTTAGTTTGACTGATTTTACAGAATCCAAATTGTATTTTCAATAAGAGTGCGTTTGTATCGTACCCTATTTCCGGAAACGGGGCAAAAATAAAAAACTTTAACAGGTTATTTAAAGGCCAGGAAGGGCTATTTCTTCAAAGTCTGATATAAATCATGAAAAAGGAACGGTTGATTGATTTAAGAACAATTGAATTGGTGTATTGGTAAGTCAGTAGATCAGTAGATCAGTAGAACAGTAGATTGGTAGAACAGTAGATCGGCAAAACTTTGTACCGCTGAACTATTAAACCATGGAACCGCTGATCCTATGAACTGCTGAACTAATTCATTATCATGAGCAATTGCGCGGTGCTGTTGCCGGATTCGTCGTGGACGCTGAGTATATATATCCCATTGCGCAAGGTGGCGGTTTCGAGTACGGTGTCCTGGAATTTTCCAATGGTAAAAGGTGATAATACCTGCTGCCCCAGAATGGTGAGAAGCATTGCCTGGAGGTCGCGGTCAGCACGGATGGTGAGACCGGACCCCGTGTGAACGGGGTTGGGATACATTTGGAGAACGATTTTAGTTTCATCTTCAGCGATTCCTACTGCAGGATTTTTGAAAAATTGAAGTCCCCCACTAGCTCCGCCAACGATCAGGCTCGATGAACCGAGGCTGAAAAGGTCGGCTCCACTTATCCATGTTTTCGAATCAAAGTGGATGGCATTTTCATGATTATCAACCGGATTTTTAATGACTAAACTGACTGATTCGGCGCCATTTTCCGGCTGCGACTGAAAGTCGAAATATACCCGGCCTTTTCCGGTAGCGTCCGTGACAAGGAGGTCTGGAATGAGGTTCCCATCGATATCTGAAACCGATGCGACGAGATTGAGTTGAAGCTGCTGAAAATCGCGTTCTATATCCAGGTATGCTCCATCAATTAGGGTAAAGGCATTACCGCCATTATTCCGGTAGTATTCCAAGGCCCCGTTTTTCTTACCAAGCAGCAGGTCTGTCTGTCCGTCGGCATTCACATCATAGAAACATGGACTGTCACCTACTTCGGCAGTGCCAGGTATGGACAACGAAATAATCGAATTAGGATCAAATTGAATTGGTTTATCAACTTCTGCATTGTTCAATAGCACACGACATTCGGGTTTGTTAGTTGTTGAATTCACCGCCCAAAAAAGTAAGTCTGGCGATTCATCGCCATTCATATCTGCCAGTCCGATGACCGGGTTTACCAATTTCAAGGTAGATAAATTCAAATAATCTTCATCAACCACGGTTAAGGCCGGAGCAGTTGCCGTTCCGGTGTTGCGAAAAGCCGTGATATCTCCATTGAAAAATACACCATTCCAGTAACCATTCGCCGATACCAGTAAATCCAGAAGCCCATCAGCATTCAGATCTACAATGAGTGGCACGGCGTATTCGCCAAAGTCCAGGCTCATGGATTGGATGAAATCATTCTGGCTGAAGCTAAAGGACGGCGAATCGTCCGTGGCGGTATTCAGATAGAGCTTGTTGGAATGTGCAAAATCGGTTTTATATTCGAAATTCTCCTCAAATGCCGGACATACGACCAGGTCTTTGATGCCGTCGAAATTGAGGTCTTCGAAAAAAGCTGCGGGAAATATATGAAAGTTGGCCGGGTTTGCTGGTGTTGGAAACTCATCCGAGTAGCCTGTCATGAAGGCGCTATCCACATCGCCCATATTTTCATAAAAATAGAGTTCCTGGCACTGCTCATGACCCACGACCAGGTCACGATCACCATCGCCGTCGTTATCAAAGGCAAGCAGGGACTTACCTCCCGGGTGCTCCACTCGTCCGTTCGCGAGGTCGGCACAGGTTTCTCCGTTGAACGCAAATTCGTTGCAATCACATTCTTCAAATTCCCCCCAAGAGCGCGATTTTATCTCATATTCCAGCGAATCGGCATGCCCGAAAAGTTCCATACTAAGGTTCCTATTGTAGCGGATTGTGCCGCCGACTGCAAAATTATAAACAAGAATATCCAAGTCGGAATCCCCATCGATATCGGTGATTGCTGGCACATCTGCGGCATTGGCAATGAGGTTGATCTTGCCCGTGAATCCGGTGGTATAGAGCGGATCGGCTACCTTTTCCCATTGTGAGGGAAGGCCAGCGGATGAAACATTTTTATAGACGATGATACCACGGTCGCCATTAGAAAAAATGTCTTTTTTTCCATCAAGGTTATAATCAACAAACAATACCCAGCCTGCCGGGATTTCAGGCAAATAATCCATGAGGTAAAATGCCGGGGTAAGTTTGCTTCCGGAAACACTAAATATCCTGAAGACATTGGCGCTACGGTCGTAAATGACAAGCTCTTCCTTTCCGTCATTATCAAGGTCTGCCTTGCTGTACTGGGCAGAATTTAGTCCGCCGATCCATGGCATCTCAATGTCGGCGTCGCCATTTTTCACTTCAATGTCGTGACGCTGCTCCAACGCTACCTGGGCCCTGATTGGGCTTAGTTGCACGACAAGACATACTGACAAGAGGTGGAGAAATCGGACACTATTAAACTTTAAAAAAATATTCACACGCAAGCAGATTTATTTTCAAACACTATAACTTGAACAACCAAAAGACAAGTTCAACAACTAAACGAAATTATCGCTTTTAACATCTATGATGGAGAAATTATATAATTATTTCAAACAGAGCACAGGCATCTGCACCGATACGCGACAAATAAAACCCGGAAATCTTTTCTTTGCTCTGCGGGGACCGAGTTTCAATGCCAACCAATTTGCCTGCCAGGCCATCGATGCCGGAGCGGTCGCCGCCGTGATCGATGACGGCGAATACGAGATTCCTGGCAAAACCATCCTCGTGCCTGATGGGCTTTCGGCACTTCAGGAATTGGCCAGGTTCCATAGAGCCAAACTTAAAATTCCAGTCATTGGCATCACAGGGTCCAACGGCAAGACTACTTCGAAGGAACTCGTTCATGCCGTTCTGAACAGCCATTTCAACACATTCGCCACCAAAGGAAACCTTAACAACCACATTGGTGTGCCGCTTAGCGTATTGTCGATAACAGAAAAGCACGAAATAGCGGTGATAGAAATGGGCGCCAATCACATTGGGGAAATCGCCGACCTGTCTACTATATCGCAACCTACGCATGGATTTATTACTAATATCGGCAAGGCACACATAGGCCTGTTTGGCGGATTTGAGGGCGTGATCAGGGCGAAAAGCGAACTATATAATTATTTGATAAAAACCCATGGAACGATTTTCGTAAACCAAAACCAGGAAATCCTTATGAACATGAGCAAACGGATGACCAATCCTGTTTTTTATCCGAATGCAGGCAGCTTTTATCCGGTGGAATTGATAGGAGCCGATCCTTACGTTTCGATAAAATCCACAGAAAGTGGTACAGTTACGACACATTTAGTGGGCAGGTATAATTTTGATAATATCGCTACGGCGCTCTGTGTCGGTAAATTTTTCCATGTACCCGACTCAAAAGCGATTCAGGCGGTGACCGAATATGTGCCTGAGAACAACCGTTCTCAAATAATAAAAAAGGGTTCAAATACCATCATACTCGATGCATATAATGCCAACCCGTCTTCGATGGAGAAGGCCCTTGAAAACCTCGCTCAAATGGATGCAAAAAACAAAGTGGCCATTGTCGGTGATATGTTTGAACTGGGTGATGAGACCAACAAAGAGCATAGCGCTGTTGGCGAACTGGCCCGGAAGCTAGGTCTGACAGAAATGTATTTTTGTGGAAAATCCATGCAATTGGCTCGGGATGCTTTTGGCGGAGAGCATGGTTTTGAAACGCGTGCTGAGTTGATCGACTATTTAAAAAATCATCCAATTTCCAACAGTGTCATTCTCATAAAAGCGTCGCGCGGCATGGCGCTGGAGCAGGTTGTGGAGGTTTTGTGAAAATCCGACTATTGAAGTTTTGGATTGTTTCGGTGCCGGTCGATATCGCGGCTATTCTTTTTTTCCAGGTTTCGCTTGAACGCTTCAGTGAGATTGACACCGGTCTGATTAGCAAGGCAAATTAGCACCCACAGCACATCGGCCATTTCATCGCCCAGGTCTTTATCTTTATCGGAGGGCTTGTACGATTGTTCGCCGTATTTCCGGGCGATGATTCGAGCAACTTCACCCACTTCTTCGGTGAGCATTGCCATGTTGGTTAACTCGTTGAAATAGCGTACGCCAATAGTTTTGATCCATTGATCCACTAATCGTTGTGCTTCTGCAATTTCCATTATTTTTTGTCTTTTGTGTCGATAATGATAGTGACAGGACCATCGTTGCAGAGCGATACCTGCATCATGGCGCCAAACTCTCCTGTCTGTACCGGCTTCCCGAGGTCTTCGGCAGCTTTTTTAATGAATTTTTCATAGAGCGGAATGGCGATTTCCGGCCTGGCAGCTTTGATGTACGACGGCCTGTTGCCCTTCTTTGTGGACGCGTGCAGTGTAAACTGACTCACAACCAACAATTCACCGTTGATATCAAGCAAACATTTGTTCATGACACCATCTTCATCATCAAAGATCCGCAGGTTCACAATTTTTCGGCTAAGCCACTCGATATCCTCATCGTTGTCCGCTTCTTCGATGCCCATAAGCACTAAAAGCCCATGAGCGATCTGGCCGTTGATGCGCCCATCGATTTCTACCTTGGCTTCGGTTACACGCTGGATGACTGCAATCACACTTTTTAGAATTACTGTTCGAAAAAATCAATAATAATCTCTTACTTCATTCTTTCCATGGAAATAGGAGCATTTTTATGCAAAAAAACCAGGTCTCGATTTATTTGGCGCTTTTAATTTATGGAATTGCTATTTCCCTGGCGTATCATCACTATCAGCCACCCAATAAATATGCTGAAAATCCATTGGCCGATGCCAATGAATACCTGAAGATTTATAACCATTTCAAAAACCATGTGACGGACTACTCCATCAGACATGGGATTCATCAACGTATTGCTATCCCTTTTATAGCAGCCATGCTTCCGGGTCATGATGCCATGCGGAGTTTTTTCCTTGTCAATACCTTCTTCGCCGTATTAACACTGCCTCTGTTTTATTTCTTTCTGAATTATTTTAAAGTATCGAAAGAATACATCCTGCCGGTCATACTCTACTTTTCTCTGCACTGGGCGGGTCCTTTCCGGCAAAATGCCATTGATCCCATCAATGTGGATATGCCGGTTTATTTATTTGAGATGATCCTGGTGCTGCTGTTGATTCAGCGCAAATATATATGGCTTGTTTTACTGATACCCTTTGCAGTAGCTGTGAAGGAACTGTCGCTTGCGCTGCTTGTAGTGAATTTGATATACATACTTTTCTTGCGGCTCGTTATGATGGATAAATCCGTGTCTGTTGCCTGGGCCTTTGGATTTTTGCTCACTGGTTTTTCTACATCCCTAATAATAAACTACTACTTTCCATCATCTGTCTCAGGCATAACACCACTTCATGTACTTGCATTTCACCTCAGGGAGAACATCCTTCATCCGGTCTATTTCATGCGGTGGTTGCTCAGTTTGTTTGCAGCTATGGGCGCTTTTCTTTTTCTATCAAAACCTATATTCCAAAACTTGAAGGGCGAAAGCAAAAATGCACTGGCGCTGGTGTTTTTTAGCATGTCTGGACTAGCATTAAGCTGGCTTGGTGGGATGGATTACACCCGGCTGATCTTTTTGGGATTTCCATGGATCATCACGGTTATTGTAGTATTCAGCAAACCAACGCGGTTAGGTTTTTTCGTTGCCTTTTTCGTTTCGTTGATTATCACCCGGTTCTGGATGGCGCTTCCTGCAATAGGTAATGATTTATCGCCCTACAATGCCTGGATGCCGGAATATGCTTCCTCACCGTGGCTCATCGTCTGGACTTTTGTGGCAATAGCCTGCCTCGGATTGATGGCCGCTCTCCTTTTCATGGAAAAACGACAGTTTAAAGAGCCCCCATCCGGGAAATAATATCCGATTCGAAAATCTGTGAGCCTTTTAGGTTTTTAAGTGAAACTTTCACCATAGCCCTAGCCACAACGGAAGCTTCAATAGCCCGGTATTTTTTCGCAGGGCCCAAAATGATCGGGGCCAATGTTTTTGCAAATAATGCCCCGATGTGCTCGCCGGCACGACGTTCTTGTCGTTTTCCGAGCAACAGTGAAGGCCGATAAATGTTGATGTTGGGAATGGAAAGGCTGGATATAGCCTTCTCGATTTCACCTTTCACACGGCTATAGTAAAATAGTGATTTAGGATTGGCTCCTATGGAAGAGATTAGGTGAAACTGCGATGCGCCATTATCCACAGCGATTTGAGCCAGACTATAGGGATAAGTGAAATCTACCTTATAAAACTGCTCGCGGGTTCGCGCTTTTTTCATCGTCGTGCCCAGGCAACAAAATACAGCGTCGGCTTTCAATTCTTCCTTGTACTTGTCCAGGTGATCAAAATCAACTTCCAGAACAGTGACTCCTGCCGCACTGATGGTGGTGCCTTTGCGAACCAACGCTTTGATCGTGTGGTATTCGCCTAATTTTACCAATTCATCCAGTACCAGGCTGCCGATTAGTCCACTGGCGCCGGCAACCAACGCAATCTTACTCATGGTTATCAGGTAAAAAACTCATCCTTTTCGTTCAACTCGACTTTCCAGTATCGTTCTTCAAAATCAATGAAATTCTGAATATCGCCGTTGATGGTTTTAAATACCATGAGTATAATAGTGATATCATCTGCAAGGCCTGTCACGGGAACAAAGTCAGGGATTAAATCGAGCGGCATGAGAAAATACAGCAATCCGCCAATGATCATCAGTAGTGATTTCCATGGCAACTGGCGGTAGTGACCATTAACGTATGCCTTAAGCAAACGCACGAGCATTCGGACTTTATAGACAAAATCACCTATGATACGACTTCGAGAATCCGTGTCAGACATTTTTTTAGTGACTGAATCGATAAGGTCTGTCATCTTATCGGGACTGCTGGCTATGCCGGAAGCATTTTGCATGGCCTTTTGAAAAATGATGTTTTTAAGTATGCTCACTGCTGATGGTTGTTAAAATATGGTGCGTATTTCAGATTTCACTTCGGTCAGTGCTATGGCGACAGGATCCACTTCTTTTGCCTCCATTTGCTGGAAGATCAGTTTTGCAAGCTCAACGCTTTTGGCATTGGGATCGAGTTTTTCTGCTGAAGTATTGATGATGGCGATGATGTCTTCCACGGTATTCTTAATCATTTCCCAGGATTTGTCGCTCATATAAATCTGTTGCGACAGGTTATGATTCAGTTCCTCGCGGATTTCTCCGATCATTAGTTGCTGCAATTGCCGCACAGTCATGTTGCCGGTGTTGAGGCGGAGAATTGCATTGCCCGGCGCTATCCGCTCAAGGAAAAGGCACATGCGCTCAAATGCCTGAAGCCTGTTGGGCAGTGCTGCCTTACTGGTTTCGATTTTATAATCCATTCCCGCCTTCATGGCTTCGCGCGACATTACGGATTTCATCGTGAGGTACATGGCATATAGCACAAGTGCAGCAGGCAGTAATATCTTTCCAAATTCAACTATAATGTTCATTATTTTCTAAAAATTATCAGAATGGATGTATCTCTCCAAAGTTATAAATTTTTGATCGATGGGGAATTTTTCGTCCTACTATCGTAACGATTTATCATTAAAAATATGTCCGAAATCCAGATGATAAAGCGGTTCAATGGTTCAGTGGTTGGATTGTTCGGATGTTCTGAATTCTATCAGGCGCTAATCAACCCTCGATTTGGAAAGCGTTACCACGGCTCTTCGACAGATGCCGCCAATGGGTGGGTTGAATTTGGAGATAGAAACTTCCACGAAGGTTATTAAAGGAAAACCATCGAAAACAGCACTTATAATCCTGCCACCAATGTGCTCGAGTAGGCGCGATGGTTTGTTCATCTCTGCCAGGATCAGCTTGTACAGCGCTTCATAATTGATCGTTTCCGAAAGCCGGTCATCGGCTTGGGCTTTTTCAAGTGATGTTTCTATGGTGATGTCCACGCCAAACTTATTGCCGATTTTTTGCTCCTCATCATAGAAACCATGGAATGCAAAAAATTCCAGTCCCTCCAGCGTGATTCGGCCCATATATCAATCGAGCATATCAAAAAATGACTTTTCCGAATTTTCTTTTCGCGATTCCTTCTTTTCAAAGGTAATGGCGATCTGGCTGGGTTCTTTATCCATTTCTCGCGCTTCTTCTTTAGGAGCCTGTCCTATCTTTTTCGGGTCATAATTTTCGGCGAATTCGCGGGCCTCTTTTATGTACTTCTCGATGTCGAGTTTATCTTTTTGCTTCTTGAATTTCTGTGCCCTTTCCAGGGTGGAAGACGACAGGTTGGTGAGGTCTGCGATGAGGTTTTCTTTCAACGAAAGGGCTGCATTGAAATTTGTTTCCAACGATTGTATCTCGGTCAGCATTTTGGTGATGATGTCTCGGGCTCTTTTTTCCGCACTGTCAACAATATTGTTGGCTTTGTTGCGTGCATCACGCAGCAGGTTGTCGGTAGTAAGCTCTGTTTCCCTGAGTTTCAGAATGGCTGCCTTATTGGCCTGCTCAATCATACTGGCGCCAGTATCTTCGGCGGTTTTCAGGGTTTTGTACAGGCTGGTTTCCACTTCTCGCAACTTGGAGATTTCGCGTTCGGCCCCTTCAAGTTTTATGGCCAGCTCCTTCTTTTCACCTTGCATTTTCTCCCATTCTTCACTCAGAATTTGTAGGAAGGCATTCACCTCGTCCTTATCGTAGCCTCTGAAAATTTTCTCAAATGACTTCTGCCGTATTTCTAATGGGGTGATTTTCATAGTGGTTAATGCTTAATTCATCAAATCTCACAATCGAAGAAGGTAACTTTATATATCGAACTATCTCTGACATTAAGCACCAAATCTTGATTTTGCTTGCTATTATCGTTCGACAAATATATGACGTTTAATAATCTCGTTGCCAATTCGAACATGCAAATAATACTGGCCGCTTACTATTTTCCTTGTATCCAATTGAGTAGTTGAGCTAATAGGAAATGTATGAATCAATACTTGTCCATTTTCATCTAATAATTCTATTTCATCCGCGATTATTTCTATAGGACTTTCATTGTCATAACTAAGAATTGATGTTTCTAAATTTAAACTTTCAGATGATGGGTTTGGAAAAATCGAAACCATCATGGAGCCACAGCCATAGGTCTTTTTTGTTAAGTAAAAATTCGAATTAGAGCTTGTCCCAGCACAAACATTTGACGCTTTAGCAGTTATCCATATACTGGAATATCCATTGTTAGGGAGTGTGAAATCAATTTGATTTGAACCAACAAAATATGTAATGCCGGACTGTACTGTCCAAGTAGCGGGTGAGGCAAACCCGTTATAAGTAACCGATGCCCAATGGTTACCTGGGCATATTGGATAACCATTGTAATAATTGTTGCCATCCACTTTCATGGAGGAATTAACTGGATTACCAAGCCAGATTGATTTAGAAATATTCGTTTCGCATCCAGTAGTACCAGCAATTGTAGCAATGAGATTTACCGCTCCGCTGTAATTACTTACCCTTGTTACAGTTCCATTAGTGGCGACAGTCATTTGAGCAGCATTTCCTGATGACCAGGATAATGTTGTATTTGCTGGTTGATTATTCAAAGTGAATGGCCGTGTAGTACAAACTGGTTCGGTGCCTGAAATTGAGGGTAAGGTTCCATTAAATGCTGAGCCTACCCCAACAGCATACCAGGCATTCGTTACAGCTTTCACTTCAGGAGAGTTGGCACAATATAAGGCCGAAGCAGCATTTATAAAAGATGTTCTGATGGCAGAATAGGACGTAGTGTTATCCAGATAATTATTAAATACGGCTTCTGCTATTAATTCCTCTGCCAGATCTAAACCAATACCTGTCACATTATAACTACTACCAATATCATTGGTGCCAACTTCGCCGTTTGATAATATATAAAACCAATGGGCAAAAACACCTCCCCTAATATATGGCTTTAAATCTCCTGATGCATTATTATATTGAGAACTGGAGTAGGTGTCAGCAGTTTGAACAAGGGAATTGGCATCATTGGTATATTGTAAATTCCTTAAATATGGTTTGGTTAAGGTAATTTTCTCACCAATTCTCCATTGGGAACCTGGATTGATTCTTTGCTCCAAAATTGCCCCCCAGATATCACTTAATCCTTCATGAAATGCATTTTGATCATTTAGTGAGCCCCAACCAATCTGAAAATCGGTAAGTCCATGACCATATTCATGTCCTACAACATCAAGACTTGCAACAGGGCGAAAAACCACCGCTCCATCACCAAACCAGAAATAATTCTCGCTCCCATTCCAAGCTGCTTGATCTTCGTCGTTAGGATTATTTCCCCAACGTACAAATGCAGTTAGTGGTAGCCCAAGATCATCAAGACTATTAATTTGATGATTGATTAAAAAATAGTCATATATCTGTTGCAGCGACCAAAAAACATCAAGGCCCATATCATTATTTTCGGGTGTATGTTCAGCAGTTGTCCAATTATTATCGTTGTCCGTTAATTCAATAGCACCAAAGTTGCTTGATGTATTTCTAACATTCCAGGTATGAATAATAGCTCCTCTTGTGGAATCAACAAGATGAAACCCCCCGTTATAATTCTGTGTTATACCTTGACGTGTGCCATTGTACCTGGTAACAAAGGTTCCATTCGCAGAGAAATTTATGACATTTGGTTCTGTCATAAGAATTTTACCGGTTTTGGCATCGATATATCCAATTTCATTGTTGTTGTTATGAGCAGATTCAAGATGGATTCTATATGTAAGTGTTGGTATTTGAGAAACAACTGTATCCTTTCTGAAGTCCATTTCTTTAATAATCAATTCACATGTAAAATCCAATATTGAATCAATTGGTATCATTTGGTATTGTGCAAATAATTCTTTGGCTGATTCAGGCAAGATATCCGGCGCAACATTTAGGTTTTCAATTTTCACATAGTTTCCGTTACAAAAATACATTTTGCCATTTTTGTAATGGAAGTTATATCCGCCATCTATGACCTTAATCCCCTTGTAATACTGGTCTGAATGAGTGTGATTAAAACCCTTTCTTTTGGACACATTGTGGGTCTCTTTGAAATCATCTTCAGATTTTTTATTAAGGACTTTTATGAAAAATTCATTCTCTGTCTTCGGAAGACTATTTCCACTGTTTTCTTCTGAAAGAAATTCAACGGCATATATGTCTCCGTTTTTTTCAGTATAAATCTTGTTGGAATTGCCGTCTTGGGCTATACAAACAAGTTTTAATGCTAAGACCAGGTAAAAAAATACTATTTTTTTCATATTTCAATCGACTTTTTTATATATGGATGTTCGGTACAAAGCAAATGCTTGTAGTTCTAATTTTAGCTTATTGCTATTAAGAAAAGTGTATTTATAGCTACTGAATATCAATTCGCCATCTGGTTTTCTAAACTCACCAATGAAAAGCAAAGAATCATTCAACCAATACTTTTCCTGAAAGTAATAATCATCGGATTGATAGTTGTAAAGCATATATATACTATCAGGTAGAAATTCATAGTAACCCCAAGGTGTTCGATTCTGATCGCCATATTCTATACATTCCCATTTACCCAATATGGCTTTTGAAGGATCGGGGTTTACGGCTTCTTTTTCGCAAGCATTAAAAAGTGTCGTCGAAAAAAATAAAAATAGAAGCAGGGTTGGTTTTTCTGTTCTCATTATAGTACTCTGTTTAAAAAATTGCCGCAAACAATTTAGTAGAAATTAATATACAAATCCAATGAAAGGCAGTGAAATTATTAAAAATAAACGCTCAAATCCCAAACAATGATGTTTTTGTCGTCGCCGCAAGAAATGAGTAGATTTTCGTGATTCGTCCAGAGAACCTTGTTAACAGAGCTGGTATGGCCGGCGTGCCGTGACCTATCGATGACCTTTAGCAATGACATGGACTCTGTCTCCCAGACTTTGATGGTCTTGTCCATGCTGGCCGAAACGAATAGATTTCCATCCGGACTCAGGCTAAGGCTATTGATGGCATAAGTATGGGCTACAACCGACTTTTTGAGCTGGTAATTGTTGGAAGGATCCCAGCGCTTCAAATGCGCATCGCGGCTACCGCTGAGGAGCATATTGCTGTGCGGATCGTATTGCAGTGCAAACACGGATAATTTGTGGGCATTGATCACCACTTTCTGTGTGAGATCAGCTAGGGAAAGAATACGTATGGTATTATCGCTCAACCCAACGGCGATGTCATTCAATTCGCTGTTGATAGCGATGGCGCGGATACTTTTGACGGAGAGTTTAACGCGCTTCACTAGTGATCGTGTCTGCAAATCCATGACGTAGAGTATGCCATCACCCGAGCCGATATAAGCTCTGCCATCATGAATCTTTATGTCAAAAATCTGGCTTTTTTCCAGTTCTACGGAAGCGACTTCTTTCTGAAGGATCGTGTCGATAAAATGTATCCCTTCGAAATTTTGGCCGGCAAAGAGCGTGTTTTGTCCGGTTAAATATGCCATCGCATACACCGAGTTTTTCATTTTGGCGACCAGCCTGCCTTGTTCCGGATTCCGTAAATCCCAGGCTACTATCATACCATCACCCGAGGCAGAATATACCTCCTCAGGGCGTTCTCCGCCTATTAGGGAGTAGAGGCAGTCTTTATGACCATCGAGCGTGAACCGCTTTTCAACATTTATTTTCATGAGATTTTTCCTTGTTAGGCATTATTCCTATTTTTACGGCCTTTCACGAATTAGCCACTCCCGGTATGCCATTATCAAAATTAGAGAAAATAAACAGCAATTCGTTTTGGTGTATATGGGAAATAACCGAATCCGCCGAGGACCTAAAGAGGCAGGTTTTTCTCAGTGTGGAGGGATTGAGGGAAATCTCCGGCATCAGCCATCCGGTAAAAGTCCTCGAGCGCATGGCTTCACGTGCATGTATACAGGAACTGGTGCGCCAAACCGGAAAACCCTATCACGGACTTTACAAAGACGAACACGACAAGCCGTATCTCATTGATCTGGACTATTATATATCCATTTCCCATAGCTTTCCATACGCCGTGGGGATTTTGCACAAAATGCTACCTGTCGGTATAGATATCGAAAAGCCGGTAGAAAAATTGGGACGCATAGCGCATCGCTTTCTGAACGATGAGGAATTTGAAGACTCCAGAGGTGAATTAAAGAAACTCTGCGTTTACTGGACCGGCAAAGAATCAATTTATAAACTGAACGGAAGAACAGGTCTGAGCTTCAAAAAAGACATCCACATCTATCCCTTTTCACTCTACAAGCGCGATGTGATCCGATCTGAGTTTGCCACTAAGGAAGGCAAAACGCGCCTCGCCCTCAACTACCGAGACCTGGGATCGCACATCGTGTCGTATTGTTTTTAGCTTTCGCCCATAGGCTCAAAATCGGGATCAATCGTTTTCAGTAACTGCTTTACTTCGTCCGATTTGTGGTGTTCATTGAGCTTTTCAAAGGAAATAATCAGGTTTCGCAGAATCCTCTTGATGATGTCAGCGTTAGAGCAGGGTTCGAAGAAAATATCCGCCGGATTCAGATGTAATTGCTGAAGGTAATTTTCAATATCGCTCCTCGAAAAGATAAGCCCCTTGTTAAAGGCATTTATATAAAACTGCCGATCAGGAGACTTATAGGTACAGATAAAAAGGTTTGGCAGGTTTACTCCATGTATAGGCATGCCCAGCTTGCGTGCGATCAGCATATAAATCAGGCAAAGTGATATGGGATTTCCCTGGCGGGTTTCCAGCACTACATTGATCATGGAATTGCCAGGGGCATGGAAATTTTTAGAATTTGCCCTGAATTTCAGCTTCTCAAACAATACGCTGTTTACCACCTTGATCTGATCGATGGGATGCATCTCCGGTTTGCAGGACGGCCAGACTTCGTAGTATAGCTGCTCTATTTCTTTTTGGAGAAAACTCAATTCCAGGTCGGGATACTGATAGGTAGCCACGATCCAGGCGCCTTCCAGGAGATTCTCTGCACCGCTGTCGTGCCAGTGTTGCAGGCGGTATTTCAAGTGATCAAACTGAAGATTATGGATGAGGTCTTCGATTTTCCTTTGTACGGATGGGTTGTAGTTTGTCTCCCATTCCTTTTCAAGGAAAGGAATCACAATATTTCCAATAGATATAATTTTGTCCTCCACATGGCGTATCACCTCGTCATCATCATCCTCCAGGAGTGACACGAGTGCCTTTAATTCACTTTCGTTAAAATTGGATTCCAAAGCCTGAAATGTTGATTTCTGATTTTTCTATCGTCTCATCATGGTTAAAATGTTCTCCATTGATGCCAATGTCTCAGTCTGCTTTTTTGCTTTCCTTTTCGGTTTTGTCTTTTTTCCCAAAAACAGAAAACTGAACATACCTGCCGGGACTAGCCTGAAGGTCCACCAGGAGGCGATCAAGATCGCGCGCTGTATTACTTAAATACACATACAATGAATCGTCCGTCATGAGTTTGCCCATGGTGCCCTGCCCTTCGCGCAGCGATACCATGTTGGCATTCATGTTATCCAGCATGAGTTGGAGTTTGGTCAGCGTTTCGGCGAGTTCGAGCGACTTTAGGGAGTCGGTTAGCTGGGTGGTATTTTGTAGTACCGGCCTCACCGCAGCCATCAATTGTGATAGCTCCTGCGAGTTTTTATTGAAATTTTCCAAAAGTACTACAATCCGGTTTTGTATGTCCGGTAGGTTAGAGTTCAGGTTTCTGGTGATCCCTTCTACATTGACAATCATTTGGGCCAAGGTGTCGTCTTTAGCCGCAATAGTTTCTAAAATTTTGGTGAGGTTACTAATGACCACCGAGATATTATCGGACAATGAGCCCGCCATTTCTTTGAGTCCTTCATCGAAGCTGGTCATAAGGGTATCACCGTCAGTATAATACTGTCCGGTTGAGTCGTTCAGCACCAATTCGATGGCTTTGCTACCCATGATGTCTGCGTTGATAAGTTCGGCGACTGTACCTACGCCAAGCTTTATTTCACTGTCTATACTAATTTCCACAAGAACGGAATTGTTCCTTTTTTGGACGTATTTGATAGAGCCTACACGGCCTACGCTAACACCATTGATATACACAGGATTGGATACTTTGAGCATATCGACTTTATAGTACAGAGCATAGTAACTGTTTGTTTTCTGAAACATGTCGATCCCCTTTAGGTAATTGAACCCGAAATAAAGTATGACCAGGGAGGTAATTCCGAGGAGGGCGACTTTGATTTCTTTTGAAATTTTCACGAAGTGGTTGATTAGTTGACTGTTGATTCTATTTCTTCCTTATAATCTCTGAATGCCCGGTATAGCCCGGAAGCAATAAGTGACTGTCCATATGGATCATTCAGGTATTTTTCTTCACTACTGTTGCTAAGGTATCCGGTTTCTACCAATACGCTGGGCATGGAAGTCCGATACAGCACCCAGAATCCCGCCTGCCGCACGCCCCTACTGTTGCGCTTTACCCTCTCCTTAAATTGTCGTTCTATTTTATCGGCTATTTTCAAGCTGTTATCAAGGTGCGCACTTTGATAAAGCGAAAAAAGGATATAGGATTCGGGTGAATTGGGATCAAAACCTTCATATTTTTCATGGTCGTCCTCCAGCAGTATCACCGAGTTCTCACGCTTAGCCACATTAAAATTTGCATCGGAAGTGTGATTACCCATAATGTAGGTTTCTGTGCCGTATATCCCCTCCTTCTTTGCGGGGGGCGTGTCTTTGGGCAGACTGTTGCAATGAATAGAAATGAATAAGTCAGCGCCGTTCTTATTTGCAACCTGTGCTCGTTCCTCAAGCTCTATGAAGGTATCATTGTTCCGGGTGTAAATAATCTTTACATCCTTAAGGTTTTCTTTGATCAGTTTCCCGAGTTCCAGGGCAATTTTCAGTGCAATGTCTTTTTCCCGCGCTACGGCACCAATGGTACCCGTATCTTTTCCGCCATGACCGGCGTCGATCACGATTGTGTTAACCTCAATATCGCGATCATCCGCTATGGTAAATGAACACAGCAGGATTATCAATGTTAATGAAATGGTGGATACAATATTTTTCACAACTTTGCGATTGATTTAAAACGAACGTCGCTTCTTGCGTAAAATTGGCATTTTTTATTCAAAACAAACAAATCGCGTGGTAAAAATACCTTTCATGGCTTTACTTCTCGGGCTACTGTTTTCATTGGGGTTCGGGGAAAGTTATGGACAGAATGCCGATGCTGAGTTGCCCTCTGATAGTATTGCCACATCCATTGCTTCAGCAGACAGTACGTCATCAATCCTCACGGACAGCGCAGCAGCAGCCACACCGGCTATAGGCGAAATAGAAACGACCATTGAATATGATGCTCTGGATTCCATACAAATGGATGCTGTAAATCAGATCATCAAACTTTATGGAGAAGCCAAAATAACCTATGGCGATATTGAACTGACTGCCGCGCAAATAGAAATAAACTACCTGACCAAGATTATCTCCGCCCAAAGTGCCACCGATACCGCCGGGAATGTAATAGGAAAGCCGGTCTTTAAAGAAGGGACTGAGACTTATGAAACGGCCAATATGAAGTACAATTTTGAAACAAAAAAAGCCATCATCGATGGGGTGGTGACGCAGCAAGGTGAGGCAGTGATGCAGGGCAAAAAAGTGTTTAAAAACCAGCGCGATGAGCTATTCATAGAAAGCGCCAAATATACCACCTGCAATATGGCAGAACCTCATTTTCATATCCAGGCCTCCAAACTGAAGGTGATGCCAGGAAAAAAAGTACTGGCTGGTCCGTTTTATATAAAAGTGAATGATATTCCTACACCAATTGGGTTTCCTTTTGGCATGTTTCCCGTTCCAAAAGAAAAGGTTTCCGGAATTTTAGTCCCGGGATATGGTGAAGAAAAACGGCGCGGATTCTTTTTGAAAAACGGGGGCTACTATTTCGCACTCAGTGATTATTATGACCTGGCTCTCACCGGCGACATCTATTCTAAAGGCAGTTGGGGCATTAATGCTGCTTCCACATATACCAAGCGATATGCCTATAGCGGAAATATGAATGTCAGATATAGTAACCAGACAGGGCTGGAAGAGGGTGATTCCACGGTAGTCAGTGATTTCTGGATCAATTGGAGCCATTCCCCAAAGTCAAAGGGCTCTACAAGGTTTTCGGCATCCGTGAATGCCGGAACATCTTCATACAACCAGAACAACCCGACCACAGATTTACGAAACACGCTCAATCAGGATTTCAACAGTAGTGTTTCCTTCTCGCAGACCTTCAAGGGTACGCCTTTCAGTCTGAATGCCAGCAGCCGTCTCCAGCAAAACATCAATACCGGCCTTATGAATATTCTTTTACCGGAAATGGCAGTGAATATGAGCAGGCTGTATCCGTTTAAGTTTGGTGCAGCCAGTGCAAAAAACTGGATACAAAAGATAAGCTTGTCATGGAATATGAACAGTACCAACCGGGCATCAAATAACAGGATCGGCGATCCGGGCTTTCCGGTAATAGGGTACAATCCGGAAAATGATACGATTGTGCCGGTAAGTGCTCTGGGCCTGGCTGGTTTATGGGACCGGGCTCAAAATGGCATGCGTCATCAAATCCCGATATCTACCTCTATGAATATCTTTAAATTCATCACCTTCAGCCCGAGTTTCAACTATTCGGAGCTCTGGTATTTCAAGGAGTTAAATTATCAATGGATTGATGAGGCAGCAGCAGTGAAGGTCGATACGGTGCAAAAATTTTCGAGATCATTCAATTACAGCAGTTCGGGCTCTTTCAATACAAGACTGTACGGAACCCTCAACTTCAACCCTGAAGGTAAAATCCAGGCTATTCGTCATGTGATGATACCCTCTGTCTCGATGGGTTTTAGCCCTGATTTTTCAGATGAAAAGTATGGTTATTTCCAGGAAGTACAGGTTGATACCCTTGGACGAACAAAAAGATTGTCGAAATACCAGGGTTTCGTCTATGGTACGCCCTCTGCCGGCCAAAGTGCCACAGCCTCCTTTTCTCTTTCCAATAACCTGGAGATGAAGGTGCGATCGAAAAGCGATACCACCGATAAGCCTGAGAAAGTAGTGATACTCGACAACTTGTCATTTAATACCAGCTACAATTTTCTCGCCGACTCGTTCAAACTAGCGCCTATACGAATATCTGCGCGCACCAGGCTTTTCAATCAAAAACTGGATATCAACCTCAACACAACCCTGGATCCCTACATATATCAATTGGATAGTAGCTATATAACATCCAGTGGTGAAACAAGAGTAGCACAACGGCAAAGAAACATCTATGCCTGGGATGTGGGGCGTGGATTTGGGCAACTCACACAGGCTTCATTGGCCATGGGAATGAGCCTGAATCCGAAAGCGAGAGAGAAGACTATCGAAAAGGAAGAGGCCCTTGGCCCCTTGTCTGCGGAGGAAGAAATGCAGTTGGAATTCATAAAAAACAACCCGGAATTGTACGTGGATTTTGACATCCCATGGGATTTGAGGTTCAATTACAACATCTCCTATGTTAAACGGGGTTACGAAAAAGCCGACATTATCCAGGCACTGACCTTTAGTGGAAGCATCACTTTTACTGAGAAGTGGAATATGTCCTATTCTTCAGGTTTTGACTTTGAGAATCTGCAATTTACCCAGACAAATTTCAATATCACCAGGGACTTGCACTGTTGGCAACTCGCTTTTTCATGGACACCTTTTGGCCGATACCAATCCTACTATCTTACTATAAATGCCAAATCATCCCTTTTGCAGGACCTGAAGCTGAATAAACAGCGAAGTTGGTTTGATAATTAATCACGGTATATTTAGAATGTGTGAATTAGAATTGTTGGCCGGGAATAGTTGAAAATCATTATATTTACCGCATTTTACTTCCGGATGCTAAGAGGAATGGTAAATATTGTTTATTTTAAAATCGAAATCATAACACGTTGAAAAAAACATACTTTCCATATGGCTTTTTAAAGTGGACGGGGATCATCCTCCTACTTATCTGTTTTATCGCTGTAAACGATGCCGAAGCCCAGCGCCGTAGCAAGTCATATCTGAAAAAGAAGAATAGGAAAATTGGCAATTATAAAGGTGGCTCCATTCACTTCGATAAGGGAAAAAGGTATATTAGTCTCGGCGGAAGTATCGATGCCATGAACTATTTCGGTGATATCGCGCCAAAATCCGGAATGGGTAGCACGTCGCTCTCCTTCACAAGGCCAGCGCTGAGTTTTTTTGGCACATACCGCTATACACCGAACTTATCTTTCCGCGGCGCATTGAGCTATGGAAGGCTGAGCAGTGACGATGCCCGTGTTGCCGATCCTTATGGAGAGGAAAGCAGATTCAGGTATGTCAGAAATGCGTCGTTCAGAAACGATATCAAAGAGTTATCATTCGTTGGCATCTGGGATATAATGCCCAATCACGGCACCTTTCTCAACCGCGTTGGCTTTACTCCCTATGTGTTTGCCGGAGCTGCCGTTTTTCATCATAATCCCATGGCCAAAGCTCCGGAACTTGACAAGTTTGGCCAACCGCTTGCCGAAGCCGGCGATTGGGTGGCTTTGCGTCCGCTTGGCACGGAAGGCCAGAATAGTGAGCACTATGACGTGAAGCCATACAGCGCCATTCAACCTTCTATACCCTTTGGGTTTGGTATCCGGGCAAAGATTCAGAAACGACTCGATTTTGAGTTTGAAGTAGGGTACAGATATCTATTCACCGATTATATCGATGATGTGAGTGGCATGTATGTGGATTTGGGTGCGCTGGATAGCGAACTGGCCCGTGCCATGTCCGACAGATCGAGGGAGCCTGTAAGTGGAATTAGCGGTGACCCCCGCGATTTTGAAGCCATTGAAGCAGTTACCCGCCTGATAACCTATACCTCGCCTTTTGATGGCAGACAATACACTACCTACGCTGGGTACGGGCAGGAGCATCCTGACAACAACCGCGGCGGTTTTGGCAATGATAAAGATATTTATATCGTCACGAGTTTTAAAATTTCCTACATCATTTCAGGCAGTTTTAAAAGAGCAAAGTTCCGTTGAAAGTTTTTTTACGCTTTAAACCACACCCGATGAACAGAATCAATTGGCGCGTCAGATTGGAAGGTTTTTCCTTTTTGTGCCTTATCTTAACTCTCTATTTTGTGCCATTGATTCAGAATCCTGCATTTTGCAGCGAGTCTCCCACAGATTTAAATTCGGTTAACCAATCGATACCTACCCTTCCTAAAGGAATGTATGTCATCGTCGGGGCATTTCAGATTCCTGAAAATGCGATTCAATACAGTCAAAGAATCCAAGTGGATGGAAAATCACCAAAAGTTGGAAAACACCAACAAAACGGAATGTATTATGTCTATGCCTTGTACACAAAGGATAATCTTGAGATGGCACGCTCGAAACGAGGATCGCTACGGGCAACCAGGCAGTTTTATGATGCCTGGATTCTTTACGTTGGGGTGAAGCCTGAGGATTTTGAAAAAACTCCAGTGGAAGAATTTGAGGAGACTCCAGACAGACTTGTTATAAATCAGCCCAAGGAGTTGAAACCGGCAGAAATGAAAGCAGGGGAAGCCATGGATATGGTCCCTCCACCTCCGGTACAACAGGATCAGAATACCTATAATTATCGCTTCAACGTGATTGGAGCAACTACCCTTAAGGAAGTTCCGGGTTATGTCACCATCGTCGATGCTACTCGAAACAAAGCTATGAAGAGTGTAAGCACCAACCAGATTCACCCTCTTGAGGCGCCAACCACGCAGTCCAAGGAGATCATTGCGATATGCGATATTTTCGGTTATGTAAAAGAGCAGGCCAAGTTCAAGATAGACGATCCCATGTCTTCTGAAGATAAAGACATGATCATTGAGTCCGGCGGTGTGACAACCGTAAAATTTGAATTGCAGCGCCACAAAGTAGGCGATATCCTGATAATGTATAACGTGTATTTCTATAATGATGCGGCTATCATGAAACCGGAATCTAAATTTGAACTAACCAGCCTGCTCGCCATGCTTAAGGAAAATGAAAAATTGACGGTAAAGATTCATGGCCATACCAATGGAAATGACCCGGGCAAATTGATAAAACTGAAACCCGACGATCATAATTACTTTGAAGTAACTGCCAACAATATTGAGACGATGAGCTCGGCAAAAGATCTCTCAAAAGAGCGAGCGGAAGTCATTAAAAGATGGCTAATCGACCAGGGCATCGACGAGAAAAGGATGGAGGTAAAAGCGTGGGGAGGCTCAAAGATGATCTATAAAAAAACCGATACTATGGCCGGTAAAAATGTGCGGGTTGAAATAGAAATTGTAAAAGAATAGCAACTGGACAAAATATCATAACCGGACTTAGAAAGTAAGCATGGCGACCTTAAAAACTGTGAAGAACGAAGCCAGCGTCGTAGCGTTTCTGGGAAAGCTTGAAAATGAACAACAGCGAAAAGACGCCTTTATCATACTGGAATTGATGAAACGGATTACCGGCTCAGAGCCAGCGATGTGGGGAGATTCCATAGTCGGTTATGGTACTTATCATTACAAATATGATTCAGGCAGGGAAGGAGATTGGTTTCTCACTGGCTTTTCACCAAGAAAACAAAACCTCACTCTTTACATCATGCCCGGTTTTGTACAGTTTGATGAAAACCTGGGAAAACTGGGCAAATTCAAAAACGGAAAGGGCTGTTTATATATAAAAAAGCTCGAAGATATTGATCTGGAAATTCTTGAACTGCTGATCCGTGACTCAACTGTCTGGCTGAAACAACGATACAATTAGCCGGATAAACTAATTTTTAAGTCACTTTTACTTTTAGAATACAACAATGAATCAATTTCCTTTTTTGTTCTGCATCCTCATCATTTTTACAAATTGCACTTCAAAAACAGAAAAATTGTCATTCAGGCCAGGACAGACCTGGCAAGATAACAACGGTGTGCATATCAATGCCCATGGCGGCGGAATACTTTTTCACGAGGGGACCTACTATTGGTATGGAGAACATAAAATAGAGACATCACTTGGAAACAAAGCTCAGGTAGGTGTGCATGTTTATTCTTCGAACGACCTTTACAGTTGGAAGGATGAGGGAATTGCTCTTTCGGTAGTTGAAAATGATTCGCTGCACGATATCACCAAAGGCTGTATCCTTGAGAGGCCGAAAGTGATTTACAATGAAAAAAACAAGCAGTTTGTCATGTGGTTTCACCTGGAGCTGAAGGGCCATCAATATGATGCAGCCAGGTCAGGTGTAGCGTTTTCTGACACACCTACCGGACCTTTTACTTTTATCAAGTCATTCAGACCCAACGCCGGTCATTGGCCTGTAAATGTTCAGGATTATCATAAAAATCCAGTAGCAGACTCAATTAAGGACAAATATTGCGGTGGAAAAGGATGTCTGCCGGCACATGTGGATAGTATGAATATCCTGGGGCGCGATTTCGAAGGTGGTCAAATGGCCAGGGACATGAATCTGTTCGTCGATGATGATGGCAAAGCATATCATATTTATTCTTCAGAAGAAAACAGCACAACCCACATTTCCCAACTCACCGATGACTACACCGGCTACTCCGGAAAATACGCCCGTTTTTTCCCAAACCGCTACATGGAAGCACCGGCTATATTTCGTACGTCTGGTGGAAAATACTTTTTCATTGGTTCGGATTGTACAGGCTGGTCACCAAATGCCGCACGGTCTGCCACTGCAGATAATATTTGGGGGCCGTGGGAAGAACTCGGCAATCCATGCGTAGGCGAGGATTCCGCACTGACTTTTAATTCGCAGAGCACGTATATCCTCCAGGTACAGGGAAAGAAAAATGCTTTCATTTTCATGGGGGACCGCTGGCAACCAGAGAATCCTATCGACGGCAGTTACATATGGCTGCCAATCAATTTCAACGAATTGGGCCTAATGGAAATCAAATGGCTCGATGAATGGGATATGAGTTACTTTTCCGAATAATGGATTATTGAGTTTTCTTCCGGAATACAGCCAGATGCGTGGCTGTTTCGCGAACAATTCGCTGTACCGCCAGCCCGTGTGTCAAATCAGGGATAAATGCCTTATCATCTTTACCCCCCAAAAATAGATAGTGCGCGTGCATCATGCTGCGCAGCCACCCCGGCGACACGTGCCCTGAAGGAAAGCTGGTAACAGGTGTGTAATTGCTGCCAACAGATTGCCTGGTCCACTGTCCCGTTTCTTCAAGATAGTATTCAAAATTCTCAGCATCCTGTGAATTGAATCGCAAAGCCCCTTTTTCTCCATAAAGTTCCAACGATACGAGGTCGCCGGTACCCGAACTCACCCTGCTGGCTGCGATGGTGCCAACCGCTTTTGTTGCATGATCCACAAGGGAAATAGAGCTGAACAAATCCGAACCACCCGGAACATCCGGGAAATTGCCGGCTTGCAAGCCGCTAAGAATTGACAAATCTTCCCCAAGAAACGCCATAATAAGGCTGATGGCATGTGAGCCGAGATCGGCCATAGCGCCACCATCGGGAGCCGGAGTTAGCCGGGTTTGTCGCTTATCGCGGTAAGACTTTTTCAGGTAGTCACCATGAAAATATTTAATATCGAAATGAATCGGTCGACCAAGAACCCCGGTTTTCCAGAAAGCCCGCGCTTCCCGCACGGATGCTTGTAGCAGAAACTGGAATCCCACCTGAATATTCACTTTTTGCTTCAGGGATGAAATCATGGATTTCATATCCTTTTCTTCCTTCTCTGATGAACACACTGGTTTTTCCAGGTAAATGTGCTTTACATTCGGCATTTCCAGAGCCCGTGCGAAATGTTCAAAATGTACCTTGTTTGGTCCAAGGATGAAGATGGCTTCTAATCCATCATTTTTAAAGAATGTGTCCGCATCTTCTGCATTTTGAAATCCGTAAGCAGTCGCAAATTTTTGCCTACTCGCGTCACTGGCCGATGATACTGATGAAAAAACTATTTCCGGTGCATCATTATAGAAATATTTCAGGGAGTTAAGTGAATAGGCATGGGCTCTTGCTATACCTCCGGCACCGATAAAACCAATGTGAATTTTTGACATTGCAAAAAAAATATTTGCACCAATATAAGGGATTCAGGAAGCTTTTAAAATGCAAAAGGGTTCAATACTTCAAGGGAAGTTTTATGGAAAAGACCGAACCTTTTCCGGGTGACGAATTTGTGCTAATTTCTCCTCCCAGCTTTTGCAATGTCTCATGGACAATATACAGCCCCAACCCAGAGCCTTCGCTAGCATCCGAAGCCCTGTAAAACATTTCGAATATGTGATTAATATGATGCCCCTCAATACCAATACCGTTATCCTCCACTGTCATTATCATGTTATCGTCTTGCTGGTTTGCCGCTACCCGAATCCAGCATGAATCTTTTTTAGGATCGGAATATTTTATGGCATTGGACAATAAGTTACTTAGTAACACACTCATCCTGGTAACATCAGTAACAATCTCATTGACTTTAATATCTCTTATGAGGTTGATTTGTGAAGCCCCGTCCATGTATTTTAGTTTGATGGCAACTTCATCAATAAGAAGATTGAGGGAAGTTCTCTTCAAGTCCAACTCAAGCCTGGAATTCCTTGAATAGTCGATTATTTCCCCGATGAACTTGTCAAGGTCAGTTATTCGCTGGTCAACTTTATTGATGTATTCAGTAAGAACTTCGCCCGGAGACTCATATTTCATGAGGTTAGTCAGGCCCTTGACCGACAGCAGCGGCGCCCTTAAATCGTGTGATGCGCTGTAAACAAAGCGGTCCAATTCCGAATTTATTTTTCTCAGATTCAGCTCCTTCTTTTTGAGCTCTGATTCAGCTTTTTCGTTCAGTTTCACCAAAAATAGCAGCCCCATAACTAACAAGACAAAGGAACCGATAATGTTGATGAATAAGGTTACTTCATCCACTCCTTCTTTTATCAGTATACTCCCGAAAGGATGATAATTGGTGACTTCGAGGATTACGAGCAACGTCATGGATAAAAAAGATAAAAGAATGCTGAACCATAATTCAGTTTTATAAAAGACGAGAAAGGCCAGGATGGCAAGTGGAAAAAAATTATACGACATCCTAATTCGTTCATCGAGAACTGCGGCAAGAAAAAATATCAGGAAGTTCAGCACACTCAAATCAAGAATTTTCGCTAAGCGATGAGCCCCTTTTTCATTGAGTACGTAGAAAATAGTAAGTGCCAATATAAAAACTGCGTCAATTATATATGCCTGGGGATTGGCTTTTATCAGGTCATTGACAAAATGGAAAAAAGAAATAATCAGACCAACGATGAGGATTTGCGAGAACAGAATATCTCGCCGTAAATCGTCGTTCGGCTCCTTTAACTTTTTAGATAGTCTGGTCCAGTTTTTAGGTTGTACTATTTGAAGGAATTTCATGGATACAATTGACACCGTTGTGGCTGATAAAAGTTAGAAGACTGGTTGCCATGTTACAATCAGAAAATCAATTTACTGAAAATTAGCATCCGAGCAATCAAACCGTTTAAAAACCATTCCACCTTAACATTTGAAAAATACCCAGGAGAATTTTTTATGCAACATTGTTCTCCAATGTTCCGATTCCATCGATTGAGATAGTGACCACATCGCCTGATTTCAATGTGAAATCCGATCCGGGCACTATTCCTGTGCCGGTCATCAGAAAACTTCCATGGGGAAATGATGATTCCCGATAAAGGAAACCGACAAGTTCTTCAAATCCTCTTTTAATTTGATCGATACCAATTTCTCCGCCAAAAACACCCTTCCCGGCTCGACTGATTTGCAGATGGATTTTTGTCGATTTCGGAAGTGGACTATCGGTAACAAAGATGCATGGGCCGAGCGCTGTGCTGCCATCATAGGATTTTGCCTGGGGCAGGTAAAGCGGATTTTCACCTTCTATGCTCCTGGAACTCATATCGTTTCCGATGGTATATCCAATAATTTTTCCAGAGGATGAAATCATCAGCGTAAGTTCCGGTTCGGGAACATCCCATGTAGAATCCTTCCTGATTCGGACCTTTCCTTTATGACCCACGACACGATGTGGTGTCGCTTTGAAAAATATCTCCGGACGCTCTGCTGTATATACGTGAGCGTAAAACGATCCGCCGCCGGCATCTTTAGACTCCTGCTCGCGCCCGATTTTACTGTTGTAATAAGTGACGCCGCTGGCCCAAACCTCCTGACTTTGAATCGGAGGCAACAACTCATTGTCTAAGAAACTTATGACTTGTTCGGGAGTGATGATTTCTCCAATGTCTCCCAGGCATTTTTGATACAATGCATCATCATTGATGAAAGTATCCCAATTGGCATCACGGACAAGCCGAATATCAGCGTCACGTTTTAAAATCAGCCCTGATTTGACTCTGAAAATTTTCATATGAATTAAGTGAAAATTAAATATGCTATAAACAACAAAAAAGCGCTGGAAAAACCTAATACCGCTGAACCAACGCTGTGCAGTCGATAACCCATCTTCACATCCATTCCCGACATCTGGGTTACTACCCAAAAATAGCTGTCGTTAGCATGAGAAAAAACTGCCGAGCCTGCACCAATGGCAATTACTAGCATGGCCTTATGCAATTCCGTTGTAAATCCAAGCGTTTCCATCATCGGAACCAGAATTGAAGCAGTTGTAATCAATGCCACTGTTGATGAGCCTTGAGCTGTTTTGATTGCCGCAGCTAACAGGAAAGGCAACCAAATACCTATGTTGATGCCCGCTAAGGTTTCACCTAACATATCCGCAATCCCCGAATTTTGCAGTATTCTTCCGAAAATACCACCGGCACCTGTAACGAGTATTATTGTGGCAGCATCCATAAGCGCCTTCCCTACCCATCCGTCGGTAGAGAGCATGGATTTTTCAAGCTTTTTTGGCAACAACAACGCTAGTAATACACCGATAATCAGAGCAATTGCAGGTTCACCGATAAAAAGAAGGAATCGGTAAAAATCATTTGGCTCTTCGACCCATGAACCAATCAATGATTTCAGTACGATAAGCAAAATGGGTACCACCACCGGCATCGACGATTTGAACAATCCTGGTGAATTAACAAGTTTTTCATGAATCTGTTCATCACTGATATCAGGTGTCGGATCAATGAATTTCTTCGATGCAAATGTTTTAGCAAACCATATACACACCACCATGCCGAAGGCGCTTACAGGTATGCCTACAAGCATTACCAGGCCAAGGTCAGCGTTGAGGATGCCAGCCGCGGCGATCGGGCCTGGTGTAGGCGGCACCATTGTATGGGTTGACATAAGACCCATTGCAAGCGCAATGCTTGACACAGTCAAGGAGATACCCGCACGTTTGGCCAGGCTTTTATTTAAGGACGATAACAACATGAATCCGCTATCGGCAAACACAGGGATGGATACAAAATAACCGATGATTCCCATGGCGGTGGCCACTCTTTTTTGGCCGACAAGGCGAAGGAGGCTTTCAGCGAGTCGGTAAGCGCCTCCCGAGTTTTCCAGGAAAGCACCGATAATAATTCCGAAAACGATGATTAGCCCGATTTTCCCAATAGTATCGCCAAAGCCTGTATTGATGGATTCAATGATTTTCTCATAAGGCATCCCGGTGGCAAATCCATACAATAGTGCAACAGCCAGCAACGCCAGAAATGGATGAATTTTCAGTCGGGCAGTCAGCAGAATGATGAGTACTACGCTTATAACCAGATATAATACTGCCATATTTTATTGCTTAAAATCCATTGATTTGCGATCATTTTACTTCGTACATCCACTGGTTTATGATCAACGATTTGAGATTAGCGATTTTTGATCTGTTTACTTCTTAAATCTTAAATCGTTAATCATTATTCTCAAATCATTTTAATGCAAATCCCTTTCGACTTTCGATCCTGATTTGCCAACAAGAATATCCAGATCGGCCCCAAGCTCTGCCTGCTCCACGTGATCGATATAAATTTTCACATAACCACGTGTTGCTAGTGGTTCAGGGGCTGTCCATGCAGAGCGCCTTTTCGCTAATTCTGCATCGCTGACTTCCAGATGGAGGAGTCGCTTCTCCACATCCAGCACGATCATATCGCCGTTGTTTACCAAGGCCAGCGTTCCGCCGATGGCCGATTCAGGCGAAATGTGGAGTACCACGGTGCCATAAGCCGTGCCACTCATGCGGCCATCGGAAATCCGCACCATGTCCTTAATTCCTTTTTTGATAAGTTTTTCCGGTAAGTCAACATTGCCTACTTCAGGCATTCCTGGGTAGCCCTTCGGCCCAACGCCTTTTAATACTATGACGCAATTTTCATCAATATCGAGATCGGGTAAATCGATACGCGCATGGTAATCTTCCATACTTTCAAATACAACTGCCCTACCCCGGTGTTTCATCAGTCGCGGTGTTGCAGCAGATGGTTTTATCACAGCGCCGTTTTCGCAAAGGTTGCCTTTCAGCACGGCGATTCCCGCTTCTGGTTTCAATGGGTTTTTAACGGTTTTTATCACCTCATCATTGTAGCAAGGGGCCTTGATATAATTGTCACGGAAGGATTTACCATTTACAGTGATGACATCCCGATGAAGCATGTCGCCGAGTTCCTTCATTACAACCGGCAAGCCGCCAGCATAGTAGAAATCTTCCATAAGGAATTTTCCGGAGGGCATCAGATTGACCAGCAGTGGAATTTTTGATCCGAGTGTGTCAAAATCCTCCAGATTCAATTCCACACCAATACGTCGCGCTATGGCGATGAGGTGAATAATGAGATTGGTGGATCCACCAACCGCGGCATTCACAACAATAGCATTTTCAAAAGCTTTCCTGGTTAGGATATCAGACAATTTCAAGTCTTCCTTTACCATTTCTACAATCCTTCGGCCTGAAAGTTGGGCCATCACTTTTTTTCTGGCATCCACCGCAGGAATACTCGATGCCCCGGGAAGCGTGAGACCTAATGCTTCTACCATGGTGGCCATAGTGGAGGCTGTTCCCATGGTGTTGCAATGTCCCTGGCTGCGGGCAGCACAAATTTCTGATTCGAGCAGATCTTCGGCATCAAATTCCTCCGACTTTTGCTTTTCCTTGATCACCCAATTGAATGAGCCTGAGCCGATTTGTCCTCCTCTGAATTTTCCATTGAGCATTGGCCCACCGGGAACAACGATTGTCGGAAGGTCAACACTGCAAGCGCCCATTACGGTAGATGGCGTTGTTTTGTCGCAACCTGTGAGGAGTACTATGCCATCCAGTGGGTTTGCGCGTATCGATTCCTCCACATCCATACTGGCCAAATTGCGGAAAAGCATGGTTGTAGGGCGCATGATGGTTTCACCGAGCGACATCACCGGAAATTCTAGCGGAAACCCACCGGCTTCCAAAACGCCTTTTTTCACAATCTCGGCAAAATCGCGTAGGTGTCCGTTGCATGGCGTGAGTTCGGACCAGGTGTTGCAAATGCCTATTACCGGTTTTCCACGAAAGTGGTCATCGGGATAGCCCTGGTTACGAAGCCATGAGCGGTGCACAAAGCCCATTTTATCATTTCCGCCAAACCATTCCTGGCTGCGTAGTTTTGTAGTAGCATCTTTTTTCATCGCAGGATTGAGTATTTAGTAATGCCGGTTGTCTTTGAACCAGCATGAATTTTAAATATAATAGTTGGAATGACTATTTCATAAGGTGGGATTATGAAATCTGATTGTCCCTGAGGTTTCTATCTGATAAATGCCGTGTTCCGGCTTAAGTTGATCATGAACGAATAATCTTACTGGAATCGTGATAACTTTTTATTTACTTAGCATCCTGTGGTTTTGAACCTGAATACAAAACTGAATCAATAAATTCTGTGCTTAAATTTATTTACCTGTTTGGATCACTTTTACTGGTTGTGGGAACGATCACTGCGGTGTATAGTCAGCAACCTGAGAAACTCTTCACGCGACTCGATGGTTCGCTGACCAATATTCATTTTAATAATGTGGTAACCGATACCAAGGAAGCCAGTATACTCATCTACTCCAATTTTTATGGAGGCGGCGGTGTGGGATTGGGTGACATTAATAATGATGGATTACAGGATATTTTTTTCGCCGGAAACCAGGTCGATGACAGGTTGTATCTGAATAAGGGCAATATGGTTTTTGAGGATATCACCGACAACGCCGGTATCGAAAAGAATGGCGGAGCCTGGTCGTCGGGCGTACTATTCGGCGATGTTAACGGCGACGGATTCCTGGATATTTACGTGACACGGGAATTATACGATGATCAACCGGAACTGCGCCGGAACAAATTGTATATCAACAATGGCAAAAACAAATTTGTAGAAAGTGCCGCCAAATATGGCCTTGATAGCGACCAGAGAACGCGTCATGCAGTGTTTATTGATTATGATTCAGATGGTGATCTGGATATTTTACTATTAAACCAGCCGCCCAATCCTGGAGATTATTCCACGCACGCCGGCACACAACTTTTGCTTGAAGAATACAGCCCCAGGCTCATGGAAAACCAGGGTAATACCTTCATCGACGTCACTAAAAAAGCCGGCCTCCTGGTGCCCTGTTTTCCCAACAGCGCTACAGCTTCTGACCTAAACAATGACGGCTTCACCGACCTGTGGATTGCCAATGATTACTGGGTTCGTGATTTCATCTATATCAATAATGGAGACGGAACCTTTTCCGATAAGACCTTTGATATGACCCGGCACATATCATTCAGCAGTATGGGTGTTGATGCAGGCGATATCAACAATGATGGCTGGCTCGATGTCCTTGTATTGGATATGGTTGCCGAGGATAATTTCCGGCGAAAAAGCAACATGAGTGGTATGCCAAGACGTGCGTTTACCAATGTATTGAAGGAAAAAGGCCACTATCAGTATATGTTTAATATGCTGCATCTCAACAATGGCAATAACACGTTCAGCGACATCGCTCACCTCGCCGGGGTCGATGCTACAGACTGGAGTTGGTCGGTATTATTGGCCGACTTCGACAATGACGGCTGGAAGGACA
>JBGSYX010000528.1:0-1627 GCA_041750735.1 Cyclobacteriaceae bacterium | reverse complement strand
TAAAAAGACAAATTATACGTTGACATTTCTCCTCGGTGCCGCCACCGGAGCAGCGCTCGGCATCTTATACGCACCAGATAAAGGAGTAAATACAAGGCAAAAGCTTACTTTCCTTCTGGACAAATATAAGCGTGAACTACAGGAGGTTATCAATGGCCTGATGGAAGAGGAAGGCGATGTATCTTCAGTTGCCAAGGAAAAAGGCAAAAAAGTGATCAGTGACGCTAAAGTGAAGGCTGAAAAGCTCCTCGAAGACGTGGACATACTAATCGGCCAGATCAAAGGTGGAAAACAGGAATAATCGTTTTGATAAGAAAATGAAAGCATTAGTAATCCTGGGACTCGCATTGGTTTTCGCTTTTTCATGCACCGATAAACGGACGGAAAACAGTCTGAAAAACCTTGAAAAACGTGTTGCCGCATTAGAAAAAAGGTCAGGCATTGCCACTTCAAACCCAGTCGCTGATCCGGCGAATAATGTTCCGGCAGATCCTTCCAAATCGCCGGTTATGGTATTTGAAAATACGGAATACGATTTTGGAAATGTATTGGAAGGCGATGTGGTAGAATACACTTTCAAATTCAAGAATGTGGGAACCATGCCATTGATAATCAGCCAGGCTACGGCGACTTGCGGGTGCACTGTGCCAGAATGGCCAAAAGAACCAACACCCGCTGGTAAGGAAGGTGTGATCAGCGTGAAGTTTAATACAACCAACCGCACCAACAGGCAAATCAAGGAAGTTAGCATTACAGCGAATACGATACCCGCAGTCACCAAATTGAAAATTTCGGGTATGGTGACACCCAAGAATGACACTAAATAAACTATAAGTAAACGATGACAACAATTATTTTACAAGCAGCGGGGGGAACATCCGCATTGATGGGAAACCTCGTTCTCATTGGTGGTATTATTGTGATTTTCTACTTTTTCATGATTCGGCCACAGCAGAAGAAACAAAAAGACCAAAAGAAATTCCTGGAAGAAATAAAGAAAGGCGACATGGTAATAACTCTTGGTGGCGCGCACGGGAAAGTGGTGGCTATTGAAGGTGACTCAATTCAACTCGAAGTGGACAGAGGTGTGAAAATCACCTTTGAAAAATCAGCGATTTCGCTCGAAGCCAGCAAAAAATTTCAGGATAAGAAAAGTTAGGCTCCTTGAACAATGCCGGGCAAATAAAAGGAACACTACTATCCGTGTTCAAGCCTCTGAGAAGGGCCAACTGGACAGTAGTGCTTTTCTGCCTTTTTACTGCAGCTATTTTTTGGTTTTTCAACGCACTCAACAAGGTTTACACTACGCGGATTAATTATCCCATAGCCATTGCCATCAATACAGATAGCCTTGTTTTTGTAAAAAAGCCACCATCCAATATTCCCATTAATGTTACTGGCGGCGGGTGGCAATTGCTGAAACGAACCATTTCTCTGAATAACAATCCGATTATCATTACGCCTGAAAACCCGGTCCAGACAACTTTTTTTACGGCGGCCAATATACTACCGGAAGTTTCAAACCAGATGACCGATTTGAATATCAACCATATTGCCATCGATACCATATTTTTTGACATTGATCCAAAGGCTATGAGGGTTTTGGCCATTGACCTGGATTCTGCAA
>JBGSYX010000527.1:0-9000 GCA_041750735.1 Cyclobacteriaceae bacterium | reverse complement strand
TTAACCTCTAACTAATTAAATCTGATTTCTGAAACGTATTTGAGAAACTGGTTTTCAAACTCGTTACCTTATATCGTTATAGGTGCAGTCCACATTCGGTTTTCACCGTCTGGGCCCAACGTCCCTTTCTTTTCTTTCCTTTTAATGTACAATGTTTACATCCGATCGACTCATAACCCAGGGGCTTCAACGGATGTATAGGCAATTTATTTTCATCGATTATTCTCAGAGCCTCTTCCTCAGACATATCGAGAATGGGATAAAACTTAAGGATCCCCCGTTTTTCTTCAAATATGTTAAGCTTTTCCCGATGGCTGCTTTGCCAGTACATCAACCCCGACACCCAAACATCATACTGCGATTTAATCTTTTCAAAAGGTTCTACCTTGTTGATGCTGCAGCATTGATCTGGATCGTAGCGCCAGAGCTCGCCTAACAGCGAATATTCATTTTGTTCTTTATCAGGCAAAATATCAATCACCGAAAGGCCGAACAATTTAGTAAGTTTTTCCTTATAATCCAGAGTCTCCTGAAAATGATAGGTAGTATCAATGAAATATACCGGTTTGTGAATGCCGGCCTGATGAAATAGCTGTAACTGAATAACGGCTGTCGTACCAAAAGATGAGGATATCAGGACTTTATCAAAGTCTTTATAAAGCTGAACAATTCGCTCCACCGGGGTTAACTTTCTATACTGCTCGTTAAGAACATCCAGATTGTAGGATTTGGTTTTTTCTGAGTTCAAGGTTACGAATTTATGTATAGATGCTATCAGGATTTTTTTGGTTCTGTTACCGTTAATGAAGCAGTCAGCTCGTTCAGTGTTTTCACCTTGTACTGGAAGTCTCCCTTGAGCTGATTCCTGAAATTGTTCAAATTATCCAGCAATTCCTGTATGCCCTCAGGGATGTTTTCTTCCAGGAATTCCCTGAATCGCTTTGCGAAGGTAGGGGATTTTCCATTAGTGCTTATACCAATTTTCAGATCGCCTTTTTGCACGACCGATCCCAGGTAAAAATCACAGAGTTCAGGTGTGTCAGCTACATTGGTCAGAATCCTGCGCGACCTCGCCTCCGCCTTGATTCGTTGATGAAGCGAAGGATTGTCGGTAGCGAGAATGAGCAAATCAGCATGATCGAGGTCGTTGGTGAAGAATTTCCTGGTCAATAATCGGATATTTCCGGATGAAGCTTCCGCCAAACCTTTTATTTCCTCGCAAATGTAGTCAGCTACTACAGTTACCCTGGCTTCATGGCAATTATTGATCAGGGCTGTCAGTTTCTCCAATGCGACATTTCCGCCACCGACCAGGAGCGTCTGAATGCTGTCTAGTTTTAGGAATACCGGGAAAAGTGTATTTTGGCTCATGTGTTTTTATCGATTATATAGATACAGAATTTCTAATGATCGACCTGAATTCTTCAGGCCGGGCAGATTTCACAATTTCACCAACAATGATTACCGCAGGTGATCCGATTCCTTTTCCCCTGATGATTTCAAAAATCGTTGAAACAGTTCCCACCCCTAATTTTTCGTCGGGCAGAGAACCGTTTTGAACAATTGCAACAGGAGTGTTTTTATGTCTGTGTTTTCCGATCCGTTCCATTATTTCAGATAGTTTATGCATTCCCATCAGGATCACCATTGTAGCGCTGGATTTCGCGGCGAGTTCAAGATCTCTGGAAATATCATGGTTTTTTGTGGTGCCTGTCAGCACCCAAAAACTCTCTGATACATTGCGGTGCGTCAACGGTATTTGCTGCGACGCAGGCACAGCCAGCACACTGGTGATTCCCGGTATCACTGATGTAGTGATGCCATGCGATCGGGCGTGCTCTATTTCTTCGAAGCCTCTGCCAAAAACGAATGGATCGCCGCCTTTCAGCCGAACGACATGTCCATGACTGAACGCGTATTTCACTATCAGCTTGTTGATTTCCTGCTGTTGCGCGCTGTGCATTCCTACCCGTTTGCCGACAAAAATCTTAATAGCCCTTGAAGGAGCGTACTGTAATAGTTCTTCATTGGCAAGTGCATCATAAAGTACTGCATCTGCATCTGCAAGCGATTTTATTCCTTTAACAGAAATCAGGTCTGGATCACCTGGACCAGCACCAACAAGGGTAAGCCTCGGAGTTTTTATGATATGGTTCATGGCGTTTCCTTTAGGCGACTTGATGACTTCTGAGTGATTTTATCCCTTTGAGAAACAAAGACGCATCCTGAAAATACTGCAATGCAAAGGCCTCTGTCGGCTCATTTTTATTGATGCGGAGAACATGTTCGCGGAAAGATCCTTCTGCAAATGAGAAAGTACCCGTGTGTACGAACACCCGATCGAAGTCGTTGATCACGCCGATCTGCGAGCTGTTTTTTACGTCTTCACCGAGCAACATTCCTTTAGCGCTATTGACAAACACATTATAGCTATGATAAATGGCATCGGAATACTGGCCGTTTTCCAGTGATTCCTGTGCCCAAAGCAGCTTTTCTTCAGAGTCGAACAACAAGGTCGCTACAAGGTCAATAATGACACCGGCGCATTCGCCTACGGCTGTTTCCACGGCAAATTTTTCCTCATGGCCCCAGTCGATATATTCGCTTTCCTGTACGCCTGATAAGTCGGCAAGCGGCTTTAACAATGTGTAGAAATAGTTTTTACCCTGACGTTTAAAGTAATCTTTGTAGTATTCCCCCTGAAGGGCGTTAGCATCGTAATCATCCAATAAAGTCCTCAGGGTTTGCGGTCCGCGTTTACTCGGGACTTTGATGACCCGCTCGGCTACTTCGCCTTCACCATCAGCATTGACTCCACCGCCAAGCATCACCTGGATTGCCGGCAATACATAGGCGCCATTTTTTACCGAACTTCCATGGAAGCCGATTCCGGCAAGCCCATGCTGACCGCATGAGTTGGGACATCCGCTGATTTTTATTTTGAGATCATTATTGTATATCAGATCCGGATACTCTTTTTTCACTACATCCTCCAGTGCCTTTGCCAATCCGGTACTGCTTGAGATTCCGAGGTTGCAGGTATCCGTTCCCGGGCAAGCGGTAATGTCTGCAGGGGAATCGAATCCCGGCTCGGCCAAACCGACTTTATTGAGCGCGTTGAATAAGTTAGGAAGAATGGCGGGCGGAACGAATTTCAGGAGATAACCCTGGTTCACGGTGATTCTTATGTCGTCGGCAGCATATTTTTCTGCAATGTCGGCAAATTTTCTTGCGAGATCAGATGACATATCACCAAGCAACAACTTCACATAAACCCCAAAATATCCGGGCTGTTTTTGCGCAAACACATTGGTATTCTGCCACTTTTCGAATTTGTCTGGATCAATTGGGGTTTCACTAATCACTTTTGAAGTATCGGGGATTGTCGGTTCACTTTTGAAAGACTTATGATCGACGGTAAACGATTTTACTTTATTGGCGATACGTTCCTCTTCAATCAGTCGCATGGTTTCTTCAAGTCCGATCTCCTGAAGCAGGAATTTGAATCGGGCCTTCTGTCGTCGTGCCCGCTCACCATATCGGTCGAATACCCGCAAAAGGCTTTCTGTAAAAGGCATAAGCTGATCTTCTTCCAGAAAATCGTAGGCTAGTTGTGCTAAAAACGGCTGTGCCCCCAGACCTCCTCCGATATATACTTTAAACCCACGGATTTCTTTGCCGTCGACAATTTTCACTTTTGGAATAACTCCCAGGTCATGAATAAAGACGAAGGCGGAATCCTTTTCGCTGGATGAAAAGGCTATTTTAAATTTTCTGCCCATCTCCTGGCATACTGGGTTTCGAAGGAAATATTCAAACATAGCGTGGGCGTAGGGGCTCACATCAAATGATTCGTATGGGTCGATACCCGCTTTGTCCGAGGCCGTAATATTCCTAACGGTATTTCCGCAAGCCTCCCGCAGCGTAATGTTATCCTGCTCCAGTTTCGCCCACAGTTCCGGCGTACGGTCAAGACTCACATAGTGGATCTGGATATCCTGCCGCGTCGTGGCGTGTAGCTTGCTGCTGGCAAATTCATCAGACAGATCGGCGATTTTCCGAAGCTGGCGAACGGTCATTTTGCCATAAGGGATTTTTATCCGGACCATCTGTACGCCGGGCTGTCGCTGACCATAGACGCCGCGAGCCAGCCGAAGAGCCCTGAATTTCTCCTGATCGATCTGGAGATTTTTGAATTGCGCAATCTTCTCGGCCAGGTCGATGATATCTTTTTCAACGACTGGATTGTTGAGGTTTTCAAGTTCACTCCTGAAACTTTGCATAGTTGTTTTGGTTTTGAATGACAATAAAAAAGCCTTTCCTGCTTAGGGAAAGGCTTTGAGTTATTTCTATTAGTTGGTTTCTTTTATAAATCAAATTGCAATAGACCCATTATTCCCTTCCCGGAATTGACGGAACGACAACACCAGAACCAGCAGGCACACCTTTTGGATGCAGCTGCTTTTTCGTTTACAGGATTTGATTGGATATGCATTTTTAGTGTATGCTCACTCTCAATGAAAGTGCAAGTTTAAAGCTTTAACCTTTTAATAGCAAAAATGTTTTTTCGAATTTTTACATTTTGAAGAACAATCATCGGAGAAACTGACATTTATCCAAATAAAAAAGTGCCTCATATAGCCATTTACTTAGATGATTTGCTTAATGACTAATTCCGGATTTCAAACAATTTCAATAACTCGAATTCCAGGAGAATTTCGCGTTGTTAGTCAAAATTGCATTGCTTACCTTCACCGTATAAAACAGTTCAATTTCCATGAATAAGACCGATGTAATTGTCGTAGGCGCTGGTATCAGCGGGCTTAGTTTGGCACATTTTGCAAAGAAAGCAGGCCTAAGTGTGATGGTGCTTGAAAAAGAATTAAAAGCGGGAGGTTCCTTCGATACCTTTAATCTCCCTGATGCGGGAAATGCTTATTGGATAGAACTAGGTGCGCATACCTGTTATAATTCTTACGGAAACCTCCTTGGAATAATGCATGAATGTGGGATGATCGACGATATCAGCCCCAGAGCCAAAGTACCTTACCGCCTGTGGATTGATGGTAAATTCAAATCGTTTATGGGGCAGATAAGTTTCCTCGAATTGTTCAGCTCGCTTCCAAAAGCTTTTTGGATGAAAAAAACCGGCGAGACGGTAAAAACTTATTATGGGAGCATTCTTGGAAAGAGGAATTTTCAAAAAGTGTTTTCAGCCTTGTTCAGTGCGGTGCCATCCCAAAAAGCTGATGATTTCCCGGCAGATGTGCTTTTTAAAAAGAGAGAGCGCAGGAAAGATATTTTGAAAGATTACACCATGAAAAATGGCCTGCAATCCATCACCGATGCCATCGTGAGGCACAATCAACTGGAGGTAAAATACGGATCGCAAATCGAGACTATCACCAAATCAGCCGACGGTTTTCTCCTTAAATGTGGAACCGGGGAGTATTCTTGCATGCACCTGGCCATTTGTACTCCTGTCGGAGTAGCGTCGAAACTTATAGGCACGTGTTGTCCTGATATAGCAAACAAAATTTCTCAACTGAAGCACCAGACAATTGAGAGTCTGGGGGTCATGGTTAAAAAGGAATCATTGGACAAAAAGCCATTCGCCGGACTTGTACCGATCGATGATGATTTCTTCTCTGTCGTATCGCGTGATACCGTGCCAGATGATCAATATAGAGGATTCACATTTCATTTTAAGCCAGGCCTGCTCAACTGGCGACAGAAGACAGAAAAGGTATGCAACATTCTTGGTATTGATACAGGCCAGATAGTGGAAATGCGTGAAAAGTCCAATACAGTGCCATCGCTAAAACTGGGGCACTATGAACTTATCGCAGAAATCGACGAGATGCTGAAAGACACAAACCTTTTTCTCAGTGGTAATTATTTCGCTGGATTGGCAATCGAGGATTGCGTGGTACGTTCCAAAGCCGAAGTGGAGAGAATGATGACCGAAGTTTAATTGCTTTTTTAACTGCAACTTTTTAAATAGGGCAACTTTTTAAGACAATAAGCAACATAACCACCTTTTAAAAATCTTATCATGAAAAGAACAAGACGTAAATTTTTCGGAGATTCCATTAAAGTAGCTGCTGGTATGGGCTTGATCTCCATGATACCGGCCAGTGCCTCATGCACCAACCTTTTTAGCAACAAACTTGTCGTAGGCCTCGTGGGTTGCAAAGGCATGGGCTTTAGTGACCTGCGAGAATTCATCGCGCTCGAAGAGGTCGAGGTGAAAGCGCTTTGTGATGTTGACAGCAACGTGCTTGCAGAGCGTGTTTCAGATGTCGAAAAACTCATGACCGAAAAGGAAAAGGCTGGATTTAAGGTGACCTACAAAAAGCCCGTGCCATACAGCGATTATCGTAAACTGCTGGAAGACAAAGAAATTGATGCAGTGATCATCGGCACACCCGATCATTGGCATACGCTCATTGCCATCGATGCCATGGACGCCGGCAAGCATATCTATGTCGAAAAGCCATTGGCCAACTCCATCCACGAAAACCTGCTTATGCTTAGGGCGGCTGACAAGTACAAAAAAGTGATACAGGTCGGTCAGTGGCAGCGGAGCGACAAGCACTGGCAGGATGCTATGGCCTATGTGCACAGTGGTGTGTTGGGACAGGTTCGTTTGGTAAAGGCCTGGGCCTACATGAACTGGTTTCGCGTGCATCCGCAGCCAGATGGACCTGTTCCCGCCGGCGTGGATTATGATTTCTGGCTTGGACCTGCCGCGCTGCGGCCATTTAATCCAAACCGTTTCCACTTCAATTTTCGCTGGTATTGGGATTATGCAGGTGGCCTTATGACGGACTGGGGCGTTCATATGCTCGATTTTGCCCTTGAGGGTATGAAAGCCGGCAGGCCAAAATCGATCATGTCTAGCGGGGGGATGTTCTCCCATCCTCCAAACACCATGGAGACGCCGGACACGCAGCAGACCATTTTTGAATTCGACAAATTCAACCTCCTATGGGAAGATGCTGTTGGGATAGAGGAAGGACCATACGGAAGGCAGCATGGCGTTGCTTTCATGGGCGACTGGGGTACACTCATTGTGGATCGGTCGGGCTGGGAGGTGATTCCGGAAACGAACTATAAACCAAAAGAGAAAATTATACCCGCCGTGCCATTCACAAAAGGCTTGGACATTGGATTGAAAGAGCACGTGAAAAATTTCGTGACCTGCGTAAAATCAGGCAACCGGAATACGAACGCGCATGCAGGTATTGGCGCCAATGTAGCCATGGTGGGCCATATGGGCAATATTGCCTATCGTACCGGAGAGAAATTATTCTGGGATGACGAGAAAAAACTCTTTAACTCGGACAAAGCCAATGCCCTCATCAAACCTGAATACAGGGCTCCCTGGAAATTGCCCGTCATTTAATTCACGGAATTCATCGAAATCCCGTCTTTCCCGGCGGGATTTTTTTATTTGCTTTTTGCAATATCTTCGATGAATGATTTAATTGATACACGAATTGTTTTAACCTGAACATCTGTAATATGAAGACCCGGACCCCCTTTCCATTTGTTTTTTGGGTAGCCAATAGTATTGAAGTCATTGAGCGATTTGCTTATTACGGCATTTACATGGGTTTTGGTATCTATATGGAATACCTGGGCTATTCCAGAGCACAGCTAGGTATAGTGCAAAGTATCTTCCTTCTGTTTTCTTATGTAGTGCCGCTCTTTTCCGGTACCCTCGCCGATAAGTATGGCTTTAAGAAGATGCTGATCATTTCGTACGTTGCTTACCTGCCGTCGATCTTACTGCTCATTACGACAAAATCTTTTTCCGGAATTGCCCTCACGATGCTGTCTATTGGTCTGGCAGCCGGGATATTCAAGCCTTTGATTTCAGGAACTGTAAGGGCGGTGACCGATAAGACCAATAAGACCTTGGGCTTTGGAATATTTTACGCGATGGTAAATTTCGGAGCATCATTTGGCCCATTGGTAGCAGGTATGCTTCGCGCTATTTCATGGAATCACGCATTTGTAGCAGCCGCAATATGTATTTTCATTATGCTGATCATTACGATCTTTTTCTATAAAGAACCAAAACGTGATGTTCAGGAAGCTTCGTTGAGTGACAAATTAAAAGAAATCGGTGAGGCCTTGTCGGATGTAAAATTCAGTGTTTTTCTTATTATTCTCGGAGCATTCTTCTGGCTCCCTTTCTGGGCATTTTTCAATATGTTGGCCATGTATGTGGATGGAAGCCTTGACACTGCGGCACTATATGAAAGCATGAAACCCATTCTTGGAGTTTCCTTTCTGAGTATAATCTCCAAAACCGATGACCAGGGCGTGACAAGAATCCTGGGAGAAACGATTTCCCATACCGGTTATGTTATATTCGTGTTTCAGGTACTGGTTTCCAGGGTTTCAGAAAAATTCAGCGCCATCCCAACGTTTCTCACCGGATTACTGATTATTTCCGGAGGATTTCTGGTACTCGGTTTGGCCAAAGTAAGTGCTGTGTCGCTGGTCTTTCTGGGGATATTATTGTTTGCTATCGGTGAGATGGTATCCTCACCGAGGATCCAGGAATATATAACCTGGATTGCGCCGAAGGAAAAGGCCGGACTTTATATGGGCACGAACTTTCTGGCTGTCGGTCTTGGCGGAGTATTGAGCGGATTAACCTATACCTCGCTATATGGTTATTTTGAAGATATGGGGCACGTAGAATACACCTGGTATACACTTGGAATCCATCAGTTAATTGGAATTGGAGTTATCTATTTATATGTGAAGCGCCTCGGGGGATTTAAGGAGTTGGATAAATAGGGACAGCTTACTTTTTCAAAGTTTCCCCATACTGTCAAATTTTTCGGAATTGAACCTTTTCCAAAGTTCAAAACTTTGGAAAAGGTAGTCCTCAGACAGCTTTTTAGATAGACCTAACCTGTAAGTAATTTCCCGTGCCTGAACTGATTCTGCAGCATTTCGATGAATATATCGGGTAAAGAG
>JBGSYX010000526.1:0-5066 GCA_041750735.1 Cyclobacteriaceae bacterium | reverse complement strand
CACCGAAGAAATGGCTTCGAGGATCACTTCTCTCACTGTAAAGAACATTCTCAGCTCCTATGAGTACGTGATGCTGCATATCTATGAGCCGGTCTCTCATACGATGGATTATTCAATCCGAAAATCCGGCGATGGACATTTGCAAGCTGTTGTAAACACCTATGGAATAGCGCGCCATCCGGCACAGCTATATGAATCGATTTCCACATTTGTACTATTCCTATTATTACTTTTCATTTGGTATAAGCGCAGACAAGCACTCCCGGAAGGATTGCTGTTCGGATGGTTTCTCGTGATACTATTCGGCCTCAGGTTTGTCTATGAATTTGTAAAGGAAAACCAGGTGGAATTTGAAGATTCCATGCAATTGAATATGGGACAGATTCTGAGTATTCCTCTCGTTATTGCTGGTATATTGATTCTGATGAACTTGAAGAAGCTGCAACCAAAAACGAAAAATCCTTCGAAATAAACCTTGAATTTCAAAACCTACAACTGATCGATCAGTTGATAATCTTAAAAAATATTGGGCCGTTTTATTGTTATAATTCCACTGGTACTCTGGCTCAATACTATGGCCTGGCCAGCCTGTGGCCAAAATGGCTCCCGAAATCCGGAAAATGTCCTGGATTCTTCGGAAGTAGTGCACATTGACAGGATTTTCATCATTGGAAATAAAAAAACCCGTGAGCAAATCATACGTCGCGAATTGAGCCTTAATGATAAGGCCGAAATATCCAGGAACAGTCTTGCCCAGACTGTTGAATCAGACAAACGCAAACTTTTTAATACAGGTTTGTTCCTGAGCGTGGATGTCAATGTCGTGGATCTTTCAAAGGGTTCAGTGGATATAATCATCCGGGTTGAAGAGCGTTGGTATTTTTTTCCAATACCCATATTTAATCTTGCCGACCGGAATTTTACAGAATGGTGGGTAAACCAAGGAGCTGATCTTTCACGAGTCGACTGGGGAATTAAACTCCGGCATTTCAACTTTCGTGGACGGCGGGAGATTCTCAATCTTACAGCACAATTTGGCTATACAAAACTCTTCAGGCTTTCATATCAGTTTCCCTATATTGATAAAAAGCAGAAAATCGGCTTGAGCTTCTATGCCGATTATTCAACTAACAAAAATGTTGCTTATGCCACCCTGGGCCATAGACAACAATTTATGGATTCAAAGACCGTGCTGCGAGAACGATGGAGAGCAGGAATAAATATTACCTACAGACCAGACTTTTATGCTCAGCATTCGGTTGGCCTCCACGTGTCTTCTGCACACATTGCGGATACGATAAGGAATGAGAACCCCAATTACTTTCTGGATGGCAGCAATGAGCAGCGATATTTTGCACTCACTTATATGTTTACCTGGGATTATCGCGATTATGTTGCTTATCCTCTATCTGGTGCGTATTTCAGATTAATCGCGAATAAAATAGGTTTAGGCATTTATGACGACGTGAACATGTTTTCAGTTAATGCCCGTTATTCACGGTATTTCGATCTTGGCAAAAAGTTTTATTTCGGATCCAATATTACGGGTAATGCTTCCACACCATCTATACAGCCTTTTATTAATTATCAAAGTGTGGGCTCGATTTCCGATTTTATCCGTGGATACGAGCGGTATCTGATAGAGGGGCAGCATTACCTAGTAAATCGAAACACCCTAAAAAGACAGTTATTCTCCATCGAAGCCGACTTGAAGAATTTTATCAGTATGAAGCAATTCAATAAAGTTCCGCTGGCAATGTATCTAAGTTTAAATTTCGACCAGGGCTATGTAGTCAATTATCCCGAATACCAACAAAACCAGCTCTTTACCGATAAGTATATCTATGGCGGCGGGCTCGGGTTGGACATCGTGACATTTTATGATTTCGTAATGCGCTGGGAATATTCTGTAAATATTAAAGGAGAGAATGCCCTGTTTTTCAATTTATTCGCAGCTTTTTAGTATCTTTGCCGCCCGACCAATCCAGCCCGACTGATTTTTTTATTAAATTTTTTATAATGAAGAGGACACTATTATTCGTATTGCTATCCGTCGGCTCGTTACTTCAGGTATTGGCCGATGAAGGAATGTGGTTGCCGATGCATATCGCGCGACTCAATCAAACCGACATGCAGAAAATGGGACTTCAGCTTACTGCTGAAGAGATTTACAGCATCAATCATTCCTCGCTCAAAGATGCCGTCGTCAATCTTGGCGGAGGTTTTTGCACTGGTGAAATCATATCAAAAGAGGGCCTGCTCCTCACCAACCATCATTGTGGTTATGATGTCATCCAACAACACAGCACTGTCGAGAACGATATTTTGACCAACGGATTCTGGGCTATGTCAAAGCAAGACGAATTACCCAATGAAGGGCTTTTCGTTCAGTTTCTGGTGCGAATGGAAGACGTGACTGAAAAGGTACTGAAAAGCGTGAAGAACGGCATGACTTTACAGGAGCGCAGCGATGTCATCGATAAGTCTATTTCACTATTATCAGCTGAAGCTAAAGAAAATTCACATTATGATGTTCGGATCAGATCTTTCTTCGAAGGCAACGAATATTATATGTTTGTGTATGAAACGTACAGCGATGTGCGCCTCGTCGGCAATCCACCTGAGTCCATTGGAAAATTTGGTGGCGATACCGACAACTGGATGTGGCCACGACACACCGGTGACTTTTCACTGTTTCGTGTCTATACAGCACCAGATGGTAAACCTGCGAAGTATTCTCCCGAAAATATTCCCTTAAAACCCAGGCATTACCTGCCCATTTCATTGGACGGTGTTCAGGAGAATGATTTTGCCATGGTCCTCGGTTACCCGGGAACCACCAACCGCTATCTGAATTCCTTCGGTGTGAAGCAGACTATTGAAAGTACCAATCCTGCGAGGGTGAAAATACGCGGTAAAAAGCTGGAAATCATGAAATCGTTTATGGATCAGGATCCTGCTGTGCGATTGGCCTACGCATCCAAATACGCATCGATCAGCAATTATTGGAAGTACTTTATCGGTCAAACCAAAGGACTTAAAAATCTGGATGTTTACAATAAAAAAGTTGCCATAGAGAATGAATTGACCGACTGGATTTTGGACAGGTCATCGCGAGAGAGAAAATATGGCAACCCTGTAAAGGAAATTGAATCTGCCTATATGCGTATGGACACCTTCAACCTCCCATTCTATTACCACGTAGAAGCAGGGTTGGGCGTGGAATTTATCCGAGCAAATAGTAAAATATCCATGCTTGTATCCGAACTGCAAAAAGCCCAGACTGATGAAGCACGACTGAATGCAGTAGAAAAATATAAAATGAGTTCTGAGAAGTTTTTCAAAGACTACGATGCGCATATAGACCGTGATGTGTTGGAAGCCATGGCAAAATATTTTGTTGAAGATATTGATGCTGAATTCGTGCCAAAGGCATTTCTGGCTGTGAATCCTGGTGAATATAAGAGTTACATTCCCGGCTTCATTCCACAAAAAAAAATGGACGTGAAGGCATTTGCAAATTATATATTTGAAAACTCCATTCTGGTAAATAAGGAGAAGTTGATGGCGTTCTATGCCAATCCTTCTGCCGAAATTCTCGAAAATGACCCTGGGTATATTGTGGCCAATTCAGTATTGGAGTCATACCGTGATATATCTGCAAAACGCGGATCGGCTATGAGCAACCTGGAAACCGGAAGAAGGAATTTCGTAGCTGCTTTGCGCGATATGAATGACCGAACCAAATACTATCCTGATGCTAATTCCACCATGCGCCTCACGTACGGTAAGGTCCTGAGCTATGACGCCCGCGATGCCGTTCATTATCATTACCTCACTACGTTGAAAGGTATAATGGAAAAGGAAGATCCATCCAATCCGGAATTTATCGTTCATCCAAAACTCAAAGAATTGTATAATGAAGCCGATTTTGGGCAGTATGGGGAAAATGGCAAATTGTATGTGGGATTCCTCACGAACAACGACATAACCGGTGGAAACTCAGGTAGCCCCGTCATTAATTCAAAAGGTCAGCTCATCGGTTGCGCCTTTGATGGAAATTGGGAAGCCATGAGTGGCGATACGGCATTTGAGCCGGATCTCCAACGCTGCATCAACGTCGATATTCGCTATGTACTCTTCATCATCGACAAATTTGCCGGGGCACATCACCTGATAGATGAGATGACGATCATTAAAAAAGGGGTAACCCAGGCAGACGTGCAGTAGACGTAAAAATCCTGTTTTTATTAGCCATCGGTCTTCGGATTGATGGCTTTTTTTTAATATTTGAATGGACGGGATTTTCCATGAGAATTCACTTTATACCATTCTCCGGATTTTAAGCCATCCGTATAGGAGCCATAATATTTGAGCTTTCCGTCTTTATTATAAAAGCGCCATTCTCCTTGTTCCTTCCCGTCTGAAAAATGTCCCTCCTGTTCCTTTCGTCCGGTGGACCTATAAAAAACCCAGAGTCCTTCGGGCAATCCATTTACATAACTGCCTTTGCGTTTTATCATTCCATTTTCCCAGAAGAATGTCCAACTTCCTTCATATTGGCCGTCGGTGAAAATACCGAATTTTTCGATTTGCCCATTCGGGAAATAATAAATGGAGGAATCCTGCTGCATTCCGAACTGCCAGGCTTCCTCTGCCAGCAGGTTCCCGCTTTCATCGTAGTAAATAACTTTTCCATGAAGTTTACCCTGCTGGTAATTTTCCACTCCGCTAAGAGTTCGGTTCGGGTAATAGTACTTCCATTCACCGGATTTGACGCCGTTTTCCATCGTACCCTTGGCTCGTATCACATTTCCAGGGCCATATACCAGGGTAGTATCCTGTGCACCAACAGGCGAAAAGAACGTTATGAGCGCCCAAAAAAGACAGCCGGTTTTCATATAATTCAATCGACTACATATCGCTATTTTCATTGTTGAATCTTTGTGGATAAATAAAAACCCTGATCTCGCTTATTATTTCTGAGGGACTTTTATCTTTACTTTTACATAAACAAAACTACAATCTTTTGTACTTTTTTTCTGCAATTCATGCTCGATAGGCAA
>JBGSYX010000525.1:0-7256 GCA_041750735.1 Cyclobacteriaceae bacterium | reverse complement strand
TGGGGATTTACAAGCATTTATACGCCTGAATAGTGGCTTGGCTCAGCCTGTAATCGTGGGTAAGCCGCCAATACCACAGGCGGGAGCCACGGTGTCGGTGGGTTTGGGTTGCATCACCTCCACCATCACCTGGATTAACGGGCGTGTTGTGAAGTATTGGCCAGCACCGACTTTGACATCCTGCGCATTGCGTTCCAACAAGCCTTCGTAAATTTCACCTTTAACATCCGCCGGCAAAGCGAACCAGTGTTCCTTCTCGATCATCTTGATCAAGCGTTCCAGCTTGGCGGGGTTCTGACAAATTTGTCTGGAACAAATTTGGACAGCCGTAGGCTGCCCGTAGGGTGCAGGCCATGGACGGCCTGCATCAATTTTGTTTTGCCTTGCGGAAGATGTTGCCTAACATGCCGCCTTGCTTGCCTAGGTTTTCCATGGTGTGGCGGTATTGCAGTTCTAAGTCATCGCCATCCAACTTCACCAACTTGGACCAAGCGTATTTACTCGGCACCTTAATTTCTTGCCTACCCTGCTCACGCTCATCGGCCATTTTGAGGAAGATTAGGTAGGTAATCTGCTCAACGTAATCACCATAGCCCACGCCATCGTCACGTAATACGTGGGCGTAGTTCCAGACTTTGTTTACTATTTCTGCTGCACTCATTTGATTGATTCCATTCTTATATATACCACTTGCTCTATCATTACTGTTTTTACACTACAGCCAATTGTCTTGCTGTGAACATCTCTGATTGCGCCATCGCTTTAATACCTGCCACTTCTGGATCAGGCGCATCATTAAGTAGATATTCGAAGAAAGCTTTTTTTAGAATACCATTGCGTACTACTTTATATTCGTTAATATTTGAAAGCGTCTTCGCCCATGCCTTAAATGCATCTCGCCAAGAATCGGTATCATCATCTTTATTTGGAAGAGTCGCTTGATAAATGAACTCTACAATCCAGTTCTCTGCCTCCTCTGCAACCCTTGATGCATACCTTCGTTCAATATTAAAAATCTTTTTCCATGCTTCTACTTGCTCTTTCTCTGCGTTATTTGAAGGTTTTACATCTACGCTCCATTCACCTCCATCCCCTACACCGCTTGGCATTACATTTGTTAATGTTACTTTTGCTCCAGAACAATCTGAATAAGGGTAAAATACTCGCCTACGTAAATTACCATTCTGAGCATCGAATAATAGATCTTTCATATGTTTGTTTGGCGCCTCATTACACGCGTTACACATTGGCACCAAATTTTTAAAGTTAACCGCGCTGAAATAATATTTTGCTATATTCAAATAATGATCATACTGCGATCTTGTATTGTTTATACGATCCGGATAGTTCTCTAGCCCACAAAATGGGCAAGCTTGTGACACATTGGCATTCCGAAATTTTCGATAATGCTCATGTATGCTCTCTCCCAATTCATTTTCTACCATGCTTCCTTGAAGTGTAGTCCCATATAATCGACTAAATAGCCTCTTGGATGACGCTGCGACGTCCTGCAAATCATCCTCTAGCGTCCTCAATTGAAACGTTTTATTTTCACACAATCTTGTTATGCGATTATTATTCAGGAAGACCAAATATATCTTTTTTCTCTTTAAGGTACTTTTTTTAAGTATCGTATTTGCAAGATCTTCAAACTCTTCTTGCAATTTTGGCGATTTGTTAAGAATTGGGACAAACCAGGCAGGAAAAAGGTCATTGCCATACGCATCTTCGGTAATAATTCGTTTAAAGAAATGCAGTGGAACCTCAATAAAATGGTACAACCCACACTCTTCAACATACTCAAGAGGAAATAGCATATTACTTTCCTCCAGACTCAAGTTCAGCAAGTCTTTGGTAAAGATATCTCTTCTCTAGTGACTCGCCGAATCTAGAGATTGCTAATTTTAACTCATTTATATCATCGCTCTTTGCTACCTGCTTTAACTCATCAAGCGCCTGCGTTGATATTGGTGTTCTCAAATCAAACAGTTTTGACAAAAGATATTCAAAAGAACTCCCATAAGACTGAAATTCTAAAGCCTCGGGATGCACCACTCCGTTTGTACGACTAAACTTAATTACATTATCTGAATGAGCCGCTGAAACAAGAAATGGCGAATGCGTTGAAACCACGAAGTCCTGGTATTTAGTAGTATCTACTCCATTCATTATTTTAATAAATTCGGCGCGCCATAGAGGATTAAAATGACTCTCTGGTTCGTCTAGTAGATATAAACAGTTTTCCTCCGAAAATAGCTTTAATGTACCAAATATATGTATAAATTGATGCTCACCGTCACTAATACCAGAATAATCCACTTCCTTATCTGGCCTCGTAATTACCAATCTAAGATCATCGATTGAGAATACTTTATCTTTCTTCGCAATTGTTGGCGCTCTCTCTAAGAGTCCTTTTTTTAAATCTGATCTAAGGTAAAACTCTCTTTCTCTCTTTGTCAAAGAAAGCGAATTAAGCAACGATAGCTTGTAAATTGCTAAGTAAAATGACTTGGCATCCTTAAAATATTTTTTAAAAGCCTTCTTCGAAGCATTATTTACGATAAAACTTAGTGAACGCTGATTCTCACCAATCTTCTCTACGTGCAATGCACATGCCTCAAGCTTTTCAATAGTGCCCGTTAATTCCTCTGTAAGCTCTATCTCACTATTTCTTGGCTTAAGATTTAATGAAATACTAAATGACGAAATCCCAGTCACCCTCAAAAACTCATCGAATATAGACAATTCATTCTTTGTTAGGAAAAGATAATTTGCGATCAGTATGCTTGCATTAGAGTCATAATCTATATAAATGGAGGATGTATGCTGGATTACTTCTCGCTCCCCCTCACCCTTTTCTATTGCCTGTTTGGATACTTTAGACGAATACAAGGACTGATTACGTAGATACGGAATGCTTACGGTCTCATTATGCCCGGATGAATAACCTACCAATCTTGAAGGAAGATACTTCCTCCAATTTTTGGATTCTACAATCGCCGTGAATGTGTCATCTACTTTCTTATAGAAGACAACATTACTATTACCAGCCAGCTCTACCTTAATATGCTCCATCCTTTTTGCATCAGATATATTTAGAAGGTATTCAATCGAAAATGGTGGCGGGCATACTTTTTTAAGCTGAGTTGGCGAAACATAATCTAACGAGTAAAGATCTAAATAACAAAAAGCTTCTGATAGTGCCTCTATTAAATTTGATTTGCCAGAGCCATTCAGCCCAACTAAGCAAATTGGCTCCATATGCTGCATATCAATTGGATAACCTCGAAAATCCCATTCGAAATCTCTTAAGCTACGATATTCACCACTGATTTTGAAGCTAAGCAATCTCAAGTCAGACTCCTTGGCACTAAGCTGAATACATATTTTCCATCTTTCTCATCGAACTGCATATCTAACCGAAACTTCCCTTCCACTTGATTTTTAATTAATTCGAATAACTCAGATTTTAGGCGAGTAAAATTCTTGCCTTTAGTCATTATTAGCAGTTCTTCAATCGTAAAGTTGTCAACGCCAAATAATTTATAAATTACACTTATAAGATCACTCTCGACAGAATTTATCTTTAACTGTGTAACTACTTTCTCACGAGGCAATTTAACAGAACGGCTAATTTCTTTTTTTGTTGATTGTGCTTCTATACTTTCAAGTAATGATTTTGCATCACCGTCATTAGCTAAACGCTTCTCTAAGTTCCCACTAAACGCTGCAAGCAGTATTGACTGCTTTTTTTTATCCACTTTAATTAATTGAACATCTATTTCTTGTTCGAGGCGTTCAATAGAACTTAACTTTGATGACACTGCGTTATATATTTCAATCTGCTCACCTAATGGGGGAAATGGAACGGGTAAGCCAGATACCTTTGAAATACTCAACGTGTAGAGTCCAGAAGTTGAACTAGCAACTTGTAATATTGCATCGCGACCACCTAGTGACGATAGCCAATACATCAAATAATTCCCGCATTTATTTTCTTGAAGTCGAACCTTTATCAAATGATTTTGATGCACACAAGGTTCTATCGAGCCATCCCAAATTGCCAGCCGGCCTATTTGTTCAGGGCTACCGTTTCCCTCAACAATCAATAAATCGCCTTTCTCTAATAAAACTCGATTAAGCTCATTTTCTTGCACTCCGATCTTTGTCACGTCATCTAATCGAAGTTCATTTGCATATACGTTTGCAACTCTCAAGTAAGGAAGCTGCTTATTTAATTGCTCTCTCTTTCTATTTTTCGTCAATCCACCGATCACCTCTCCTACTTGTCCCATAAAAACCCAGCACCATTCTTCAGGAAGTTCAAACAATGGAGTTCCATCGTAAGCAACTGGCTCTTTGTATTTCTCCTTCCACTTATCATTCTTAGGAATTTTGCCATTGGCTTTGAATTGTTCGAGTTGTTGTTCTTCCCATTTTTCTCGGCGTTCTTTGAGGATGCGTTCGAGTAGTTGGGTGGCGGATTCGAGTTTGTCTTTGTTTGCTTCGCGCCATTCTTTGGTTAGCTCGCCGGTGACGGCGGCTTTGAGGATGGATTGGCGGTATTGTTTGAGGAGTTGCTTGGCTTTTTTTAGGGCCTCGATGCCGGCGTCGATATGGGAGAAGAGTTCTTCGACTTTGGCGACGATGCGTTTTTGTTGTTCGGGCGGCGCAAGTGGAAAATCTAAATCTCTCACTTGCTCCAATCGGATACCTTTAACCGTTGTACCTGAACCAATACTCTCTAAATAATTCGTTTTTGAAACGAACCAATACTCCAAATAACCTTTTTCAATTTCAGGCGGAAGAATAAGCGCCTTTAAATCTTGATTAATGGCGGCCTTATACGGAACACGAATTACTTTACCCAAACCAATGCGAGTCGCGATAATTACCGTATCTGCTGGGATTATATTCGTTGAGCTTTCTTGTACAGCCTTTTCACTGATGTGATCCATCGCATCAGCAGGACGTCTTGATCTCATATCTTTGACTGTCAGCCAAGGAATATCACCTTCCCAATAATTTGGATTATCTTTCGATGGTGTACCACCACCAATAATCTTAGTGACTACATCACCAAGCTTTGTCCAAGCCCAATTTTCGGGTAATTCGTTTAGCACTACTTCATTCATACAATATAGCTTCCGATCTTCTGGATTCCCGCCTGCGCGGGAATGACGGCGTTCAACTTACTCATGCAATCAAATATCCGTTGAGTTCACTAATGAGTGGTTCTAATTCTTTCCCAAACAGCTCCCTCGCCTTTAACAACCCACCCTCCTGATTAAAGGGGATGTAGTTAAAGTCTTCTACCGTCATTTCGGCATTTTGGGCGATTTGGTCTTTTATTTTGTTAAGCCAGGCGAGTTGATCTGGTGAAAATGTTCGTGGGCTATCTACACCCTCTCCCCTGCCCTCTCCCGTCGAGGGAGAGGGAGTTAACTGTTGTTGCTTTAGCCAGTTATCAAAACGGTTGTTGACCAGCTCGGTAAAGGGTTCGAGTACGTCGCTGAGGCCGGTGGAAAAACGGATGAGGCTGACGATGTTGGTTAACAGTTCTTTGGCTGGTACGCCTTTAACTTTGCTCTTCTCCAACTGTTCGTAGGCCTTCCAGACTTCTATGGGAGCGAGATTATACGGCGGTTGTTGGATTTCTTCTGCCAGCTTCTCGATTTGTTCGTAGCTCAGGTGGCGCTTTTGGTAAGGCTGCTGGTAGATGAGCTGGATGGCGTCGAGTTCATTTTTGTGGTCTTGAATAAATTGCTGCCAGTTTTTGATCAGGCCTTCGGCTTTCTCCTCGTCGTAGCCGGTACCTTCTATGATCTTGTCTGGGCTGTCGTCGATGAGTTGATCGGTATTTTTGCGCAGCTCTTCGATGAGTTCGCGCAGGTCTGGGTTGTGGAAGGGTTTGATTAATTCGTCGGCTTTTGGTTTGAAGGCTTTTTGAATTTCTTTGTCGGTTACGTCTTCTTTGCCGGTTTCTGCTTGTGCGGCGTGGATTAATTTATCTTCATTTGTTAAATGAATGAGGTTTGCGGCTACGGCGGTTAAGGTTGTGGGTGGTACAAGCGCCCCCTCTCCCCAACCCTCTCCCGCAAGGGGAGAGGGAGTAATAGTGTTTGACTCTCCCGCGAGGGGAGAGGGAGTTTGTAGGGTTTCTTTTATTAGGTCGTTGACGCGTTTGCGTTGTTGATCGTTGAGTTTCAGGTCGATCCGGATCATGCGGTTGCCGAGGGCGCGCAGTGTTTCGGAGTTTCGGTCACCTCGGGCGACTTGTTCCATGAGTTTGGCGGTGGAGACGCTGGGTTTGGTTTCCAGTGATTTGGTTTCGGTCTTGTCTGTTTCGGTCACGCCGACGCAATCGACCAGCACAAAGCGGCTTTTGCCGGGGGCATCGGGGGTGACTTTGTGCAGTTCGTCGAGGCTGATGACGCGGGTGCCACGGCCTTTCATTTGTTCGTAGTAGGACTGGCTTTTGACATCGCGCATGAACATCACGCATTCCAGGGGTTTGATGTCGGTGCCGGTGGCGATCATGTCGACGGTGACGGCGATGCGGTATTGGGGATCGGTGCGGAAGGCCTTGATGGCGACTTCGGCCTGGGGCTTGCCGATTTTGTAGGTGATCTTTTTGCAGAAGGCGTTGCCTTCGTCGAAGACTTCGCGCACGGCATCGACGATGCGGTCGCAGTGGTCGTCGTCTTTGGCGAAGATGAGGGTTTTGGGGACCCAGGTCATTCGGCTGGAAACACCACCCTCTCCCTGGCCCTCTCCCTGAGGGAGAGGGGATTTATTAATGGGCTCTCCCTGAGGGTGAGGGAATTTATTTGTGGGCTCTCCCTGAGGGAGAGGGGAATTAGTGAATAGACGTTCGGGGAAGCATTCTGGCAAGCACTTATCTTTGAATGCCTGGATGACGGTGCGAATCTGGTTGGGAGCCAACACGCTGCGGTCGAGTCGGTTGGCCAGCCATTTTTCTTCTTCGTCGAGCACTTCGAGGCGTTTCTTTTTGGTGAGGCGGTCGCGCACTTCGACGGCGGTGCCTGCCTCGATGGTGTTGCCCTGTTGGGTCAGCTCGGTTTTGATGCGGTAGATGTCATAGCCCACATTGACCTTGTCGACCACGGCGTCTTCGTGGGTGTATTCGGAGACGAGGTTTTGCCCAAAAAAGCCGATGGTCTTTTTGGTGGGTGTGGCGGTGAGGCCAATGAGGAACGCATCGAAGTATTCGAGCACTTGGCGCCAGAGGTTAT
>JBGSYX010000524.1:0-1601 GCA_041750735.1 Cyclobacteriaceae bacterium | reverse complement strand
TCCCTCTCTCCCACTCTCCCGCTCTCCCGCTCCCAAAATCTCCATCATCCCCTCCACCGCTTTACTGTTATCGGAATATCTCAGAGTATAAACCGGAAGTTTAAAGTACCAGGCAAGAAATTTTTCTGCTGCTTCAGGGGTACCGGCTATCCATGATTGTATGATCAGATTGTTCATCACCTCAAGGTTTGATTCTTTTTTCAATTCATACTCCGTTGAAGGATCGTAATTGATAAAAACAATTGCTTTCGTTTTAACACTGGCGAGAATGCCGGATTCTCCGGCCGGGGGCAGATAGACCTCAGTTTCGCTGCTCTTAGCGGAACCTAATTGCGGCAAATATTCCTTTAAAAAAGTGAAGGCACTTTTCTTAACCGAGATACCTGCAGGGAAATGGTAAATTTCAGGTTCAGTCATGGCAACAGGCACAAAATCGTCAGACAGAATGCTGAAACCGTTTGCCATCATCAGCAGCGCGATGAAGCTTTTCCCGCTGCCCGAGGGAGCCGTAAAAATAATTGCACTCTTGCCGTCGGTTACAGCAGAAGCATGGAGAATCCCCATCCAGTCTGCATTGTCCAAATGATGGATAGCATTAAGGATTTCCATAAAAACGGCTCCCTGGTACCCATCAATTTCAGTAACCGGAAAAAAAACTACAGCTGACTGATCAACGCGGTATCCATCCTGTTTGCCTTCATTGAAAAGCTCGAAACGGGTAAAAACAGTATGAACCTGGTCTGTTTCGTGATGACGAAACAGAAGATGAAACAGGTCTTTGAGGTATTCATTCCGGTAAACAAAACTGAAGAAATGATTGCCGATCTGATATGTATGGGTTGAGAGGTATTCAGGATTAAGAGGGAAATTATCTTCTTCAGCTTTAATCCGGGATCCGGGTGGGTTGCCTTCGAATAAGGATTGTACCTGGCTGATGATTTCTTCCACAAAACGCTGGCTTTCATCTTCAGGCAGGGAATACTTCTCTGAACATACCTTTGCAATGTCACTATTCACTTTGCCTTTAGCCCATTGTTCAAATACCCTGAAAGCCGGTTCTTTTAACTGCAGGTAGCGGTTAATGCCTGTCAGCCATACTACATAGGTATCTTTCTCAATATGGAATCTATATTCAATCACCAGCTTAAAAGTCTACTGTTTTTAAAATTTCTAACTTGGTAGTACGGTTTAGTTAGAATATTATTTTGATGTGCAGGGATATAATACCACCTGAAGTAATATCTAATTATTGAATTTGTTTTCGTCCTTTTGTCTTGATACAAAAGGACCAAAAGATCAAGGCTTATTATAAATTTCACACATCTGTATGCATCACCAAAAGGCTCGCAAAACAAGGCTTGTTAGATTTGTCGGGTTGCCGGGCATGGTTGAAGCTGGTGTTTTGCGTTTCGCTTATTCCTTTGTTCATTCTCATACGCCTTTCTGGTGAAGCAACAGCTGTTGTGAAATTTATAATAGGCCGGTCCCCACACCTCCAAAATTTACCTAAAAAGGCTAGCCCTTGTTCCGCCTGTTTCCCAAAAAGTAAAGCTATCTTAATAAGGACCGGCCTCAGAAAAATAAGTTAGCGGTTCTTGAGG
>JBGSYX010000523.1:0-8131 GCA_041750735.1 Cyclobacteriaceae bacterium | reverse complement strand
TTTCTGAGCATAGATATTCAGAAAATGGACAGCAAGCAATGGGATATCATCGAGCCTGTCGCGCAGGGGAGGGATCTCTATTTCAATCGTATTGATCCGGTAGAGTAAATCCTGCCTGAATTTATTTTCTTTCACCATATCGAATATCGGCATATTGGTGGCGCAGATGAGGCGGATATCCACTTCCTTCTGTTTGTTGGAGCCGACGCGTGTCACATGCCTGGACTGAAGGGCTGAGAGGAGTTTTGACTGGAGGGGAAATGAAAGATTTCCGATTTCGTCCAGGAATAAGCTTCCTTTGTGGGCCGCTTCAAATCGACCGGGGCGGTCTTCTTTGGCATCGGTGAATGCACCCCTCACATGGCCAAACAGCTCACTTTCAAAGAGCGTCTCACTGATCGCCCCCATATCCACTCCAATAAACGCTTCCTGGCTTCGTTGGGAATGTCGGTGAATGGCACGGGCTATGACCTCTTTTCCGGTGCCGTTTTCGCCCAGAATCAGTACATTGGCGTCAGTTCCGGCAACGCGATCTATGGTTTTGAGCACCTGATTCATCACTGCGCTGCGACCGATAATGTCCTGAAATTTATTATCCGCATCGGCGCTCATTACCTGTTGCACGGATTTAAGTGATTCTACTTCCAGGCGTGTTTCTCTGAGCTTCATCGCCGACATAATCGTCGCTAGAAATTTTTCATTTTCCCATGGTTTCAACACAAAATCAATGGCACCTTGTTTTATTGCGCGCACGGCCATTTGCACATCGCCATAGGCTGTTATCAGCACAACCACGGCAGACGGATCGAGGTCGAGAATTTTCTCCAGCCAGTAGAATCCTTCGTGTCCACTGCTAACGTCCCTGGTAAAATTCATGTCCAGCAGTATCACATCATATTGCTCGTTGTTGAGGAGAGATGGGATCGATTCCGGGTTTTTCTCAATATCAATTTGTGAGAAGTGCCTTTTTAGAAACAACCGCGCAGCGCGTAAAAGATCCTCATTGTCATCGATGATGAGAATTTTACCTGTATGTAAATTATCTAGATTCATTAAGTTATGTGTTTATGACTTGGCGTTCCCAAATTGGCAAATTCACCCGATTTCGGATTATGCCTTGCAGAACTGAAGTCCAAAAGTTAATTGATTATCACCATGAAAAAAATATGCCATTTTACCATAATTAAAGTAATTGCCCACTTCTGCGCTATATTCGAATAATATTGATTAAAGTGGAATCCAAAATAGTTCCTCGCGACGTTCGATAACGGACACCCACGTTCGGCAATGAACGGAGAATGCTATTTCAGACATTAATATCGGCCTGATATTTAGTTACTTACAGATGGCACATTTATTGGCAAAGCCTCATCAGCTTTTTCATAATATCATGGATAGAAAGATTGAAAAAAAGAAATGGACGTTTAAAAACGTCTCCCTCATTGTAGGGGGGATTGCCGTGTTATCACTGATTTTTTATAGTTTTTTCTTCGCAGACAAGAGGACTAAACTCTATGTTGATCGCAATAAGATCACCATCTCTGAAGTTGACTACGGGGTATTTCAGGATTTTATTCCTGTGACAGGTGGCGTCCTACCCAAGAATACGCGCTTCCTCGATGCCAAGGAAGGTGGCATCATACAGTTTATTGAAAAGGAAACCGGAGATATGGTGAATAAAGGTGACGTAATCATGCGGCTTACTAATAGTACACTTGAGCTGAGTGTACTCAGCCAGCAGGCGTCCCTTTATGAACAGTTAAACCGATCTACGGATACCAAACTTTCACTGAATCAGAACGATCTTGAGCAGCAAGGACGCCTTGCTGAAATCGATATGCAATTGAATCTGCTTAAACCCCAATACGAGCGTTTTAAAACACTTTATGAAAAGGATTTGATTTCAAAACGTGAATTGGAAGAAGTGGAGGAGAATTACAAGTATAACGTAAATCGCCGCGCACTGACCTACGCTTCCTATAAAGCTGACTCTGCGGCAAGGATATACCAATTGCGGGAGATCACGGCATCGGAAGATAAAATGCGCCAGAGTATGGCAGGCGTTAACATGATTCTGGATAACTTAGTAATTCGCGCCCCGATCGATGGTCAGCTTGCTACTCCAGATCACCAAATCGGTCAGTCTATTGTCACAGGCGAAAGGATTGGTCAGGTCGATGAACTAGGCAGCTACAAAATACGTGTTCGGATTGATGAATTATATTTACCACGAGTTGACACCGGACTCTTGGGATCATTTGTACAGTCGGGTGTAAATTACGGCCTGGTGATCACAAAGATATATCCGACGATTACGGAAGGCAGGTTTGAAGTAGACATGGAATTTACAGGGGACCAGCCATCATCCATTAAGCGCGGACTTTCTGTCCGAATCCGGCTGGAACTTGGTGATTCTTCTGAAGCGGTACTTTTGCCTATGGGCGGATATTTCAAGGAGACTGGCGGCAATTGGGTTTACGTAGTCGATGATGCAGGCGACAAGGCTGTGAAGCGAAGCATTAAACTCGGAAGGAAGAATGCCGAATACTTTGAGGTATTGGATGGCCTGGAAAAAGGTCAGAAAGTCATCACCTCCTCTTATGACCACTTTGGCGACAATGAAGTATTAATATTAAAATAACCCACTATTAAAGTCATGATTAAAATTAAAGATCTCTCGAAAGTTTATACAACGGAAGAAGTAGAAACCACCGCATTGAACAGTATAAATATTGAAATAGGCCAAGGCGAATTTGTTGCTGTGATGGGTCCATCCGGATGCGGAAAATCGACCCTGCTCAATATTCTCGGCTTGCTCGACAATCCCTCATCAGGCGAATATCATTTCGGTGATGATGAAGTGGCCCGATATTCTGAGCGGCAACGAGCACAGCTAAGGAAGGGCTCTATTGGCTTTGTATTCCAGAGTTTTAACCTGATTGATGAACTCACTGTATTTGAGAACGTGGAGCTTCCATTACTCTATCTGAAGGTTCCGTCGCATGAACGGAAGACCAAGGTCGAAACTGTATTGGAACGGATGAATATAATGCACCGCAGGAATCACTTTCCTCAACAACTCTCGGGCGGACAGCAGCAAAGGGTCGCTATTGCACGGGCCATCGTCGCCAAACCCAGACTAATCCTCGCCGATGAACCGACAGGAAACCTTGACTCTGCCAACGGAGAAGAGGTAATGAAGGTTCTTTCGCAGCTAAATGAGGAAGGAACTACCATTATCATGGTAACTCACTCACCCTATGATGCTAACTATGCTCATCGCATCATCAATCTATTCGACGGAAAAGTCGTCACTGAAAATATCAAGGAGAAATTTCATGTGTAATTATTATTAAGGTGATTAGTACAGCGCCGGAGTATTGGATATTCCGGCGTTTTTTTTGTACGTTTTAATCAGTACAAGTGATCGATTGCGGACACATAAACGAATGAATATTTTACAAACTTATTGATAAACAACAAGTTAATGATGTGGCATCAATATTGAATTTTGTGACCCGTCAACCTAATTAAACTATATAATGACAACTAATACACGATTTTTCCATTTTCACTCTAACTCAACGTTCAAGGTAATTCTTCTTATCGCAGGCATAGGCATAGCCATGCTTACTTTTCCTACATTCGGATCAAACAACCAAAAGGAATCAGGTGCAGTCTCCGTTGAGCAAGCTAATTTGGTAACGCAAACAACGCTTGTGTCCACGGATGCAAAAAAACCGGTTAATTACCATAACTTCCTCGCATCATACTTTCTGCAGGAAGCCTCTATCGATCGCAGTAACCTTAAACCGGCAACTGCAAATTCTCAGGTTTTTACCCTGGCGAAGCTGCCATTTTCCGTTGCCCTCAATATCTGGACTTCCATAAAAGGTCATTAGCCACCGGTAACTGTGCTTAAGGTCACCAACCGGCAGAGCTACATATGATTATCTTTGTCGCAAACAAACAGATATGTTTCATAACGTTGGAAAAATTGACCGGATCATCAGGTTGTCAGTAGCGCTTATACTCGTAGCATTATACTATTTGAAAATCGCCAATGGCGCGTATAATACCTGGTTTATCGTTGGAGCCGTGGTGCTGGCAGTTACCTCCGCGAGACAATGCTGCCCGATTTATGCACTCCTTGGCTTTGGCACGTGCGGCGTGGATACATCCAATAAAAAGCCAATCATCGAAACGAAGAAAATCAAACTCAGGTAAATCGTACGATTTTCGTATTGTGGAAATATTAGTTAGGCACCATGGGTTTTAAATGCTTTTTCACTGACATGTAATAATATACCTGCTTCCTGGAGGTTTTAAGTTTCAGCCATATAATTATATTTCTCCGAATTCCATATCTTAGCCCAGGCTATCAAAACATTGGCTTAAGTTATTTTTTATATGGAAGACTATTTCAAAAAACTCATCAGAAATGTACCGGATTTTCCAAAGAAAGGTATCCTTTTCAGAGACATCACCACGTTACTTAAAGATCCACAGGGACTGAAAGAATGCGCCAACGCACTTTACGATGCAGCCAGGAACCAAAAGATCGACAAGGTGGTAGGCATCGATTCGCGCGGATTCATTTTTGGCGGCACTCTGGCTTATATGCTCAATTGCGGATTCGTCTTGGTGCGGAAGCCGGGCAAACTTCCGTCGGGCACCCTTAGTCAATCCTATACGCTGGAGTATGGAGAGGATACGCTGGAAATTCACAAAGATTCCATAAATCCCGGCGAGCGGATTTTGCTGCACGACGATCTGTTGGCAACAGGTGGTACTGCCCGGGCAGCCTGCGACCTCATCGAAAAGGCAGGAGGTAAAATTGTCCAGGTTTCATTTATTGTTGAACTAAGCTTTCTTCATGGTCGTGATAAATTCCGCGACTATACCGTAAATTCAATTGTTTCTTATGATGGCGAATAGCCGGATTTCCTGAACCTACATTAACCAGACTGACTCATGAACCTAACGCTCCGATTTCGCCTTTCATCACTGATGTTGCTTCAATACTTCATTTGGGGATGTTGGTATGTGACGCTTGGTAACTATCTTCTAAATACGCTGGACTTTACCGGCGAGCAGGTGGGCCATGTGTATAGCACATTCGCAATCGCAGCCATGATTTCACCTTTCTTTGTAGGTATGATCGCCGACAAATACTTCTCTGTGGAGAAGTTGCTCGGGACACTTCACATTTTAGGAGCTATCTTGCTGTTCGTTATTTCGCAACTCACCGAGTTCACGAATTTCTATATCAGCATGCTTTTATACGCATTGTGCTATACACCGACCATGGCGCTTTCTAACTCACTTTCTTTCAGCCAGATGAAAGATCCCGGTGCCGAATTCCCGAGTATCAGAGTGTTGGGCACCATTGGTTGGATTGTCGCAGGACTCACTATCAGTTATCTCGGGGTGGAGGATAAGGCCACGTTTTTCGTACTTGCTTCCGGGGTTTCTGCAGCGCTGGGTATTTATTCATTTACACTGCCCCATGTGCCGCCCAAAAAGGATATTGGTAAAAGGACCTTTTTCCAGGTACTGGGTCTGGATGCATTTTCACTGCTAAAGAAAAAGGACTTTGCTATCATGATTATTTCCTCGTTTCTTATCAGCATTCCCCTCATGTTTTACTATCTGGCTACTAATGCATTTCTAAACGAAAAGAATATTTCTAATGCTGCCGGAAAGATGACCATGGGCCAGATGTCGGAGATATTGTTCATGCTGGTGATGCCGTTTTTCTTCAGGAGGCTCGGCGTAAAAAAGATGATCATGGTAGCTATGCTGGCGTGGACTGCACGCTACATACTCTTTGCCTTTGGTAATAGCGAGGAACTGGTCTGGATGTTTTACCTCGGGATCATCCTGCACGGAATCTGCTATGACTTTTTCTTTGTCACCGGCCAGATTTTCGTGGATCGCCGCGCTCCCGGACATTTGCGCAGCTCGGCTCAGGGCCTGGTCACCTTCGCCACTTATGGAATGGGTTTCTATTTCGGTTCGCTGGCATCTGGTAAGATTGTGGATTTATACCTTATCGGCGACGGCCTGCACGACTGGCAGTCAATCTGGATGGTTCCCGCGCTGTTTGCCATAGGTGTTTTTGTATTCTTTACTGTTTTCTTTAAGGATAAGTTGAAAGAGAAGGAAGTTGAAAACCAATAACACACGCTGCGTTAAATACGCGTCCGCGAAAAAGGAATAGCGATGACGTGATTTTTCACTCTATTGGCACAAGCCATAAGTTACGGAACTGGATTTTTGACCCTTCGGCCTGCAAACCGATTCCACCTTTGGTGATAGAACAATCCGTAGCGATATTCTGCAGCAAACCGTTTACCCTAAATTCAATCGTACTACCCTTGCACGTGATATCATAGCTGTTCCATTCACCGGCAGGGTTTTCGTTGCTAGGATTTATTTTTGCAATAAGTGGCTTTTTGTCTGCAGTGGAGGTATATACGGTATCATTCAACGTCGCTTTCATACCGATACCATGTACGATGAAGTCACCGGCAGTTTCATGTTTCAGTTGACCTTGATAATGGCCGGGCCAAAGAAGATCCGGGCCATTTGTGTGTACAAAAATTCCACTATTGGTTGGTTCCTCCGGATAGCGCCATTCAATGTGCAATTTATAGTCGGTATACTCTTTAATGGTTCGCAGGTAGCCCAATGGCACGCCTACAGTTTCGATCGTGCCATCCTTTACATAAAAGAAATCATTGGGACTAATGATAGAATCATTTACAAAAATTGTCCATCCATCGAGGTTTTTTCCGTTAAACAGTATTTCTTTTTTATCTGTACATGATGCGATGAACAGAAGCGCGCAGAGTGAAAAAGTTGTTGTTCTCATGATTTCGAAGATTTAGTATTCATTATTAAAGCGATGTTAAAAATAGCGTTGGGTAATTATCTACGGGATAAGTTCGTGAATCAATTCCTTTTCTCAAAGTTGAAGTTTCGCTTCTGCGCAAATAGGGGTGGAAAATGAAGCGGTGGATACCGAATGGGAGGGGTATATAAAACAAAAGCGGGAAAATTATCCGGTCAGATTCTTTTCCCGCTTCACGTTCATTTTAGGTAACTATGTTCATAAGATGTTGAACCTCACTATTCTCAATGTATTATATCTTTTCAAATAATAAAAAGCTATAACATCATCACCCAATTGATAATAGCTTTTAAACAAAAATTCCACATGATTTTTCTGTTCGTTGATTTCGTAGGTGTCTACTTTACTACGAATATTATCCGGTATAGATATAAACCGGAAATTATCTTGAGGCTTTCCTGTGATATAGATGTAAAAGAGATAAGTATTTTGCTCGTCCAGATTCCTCACTGCGGTGGTTGCGGCAAAAATAAATAGAGAGGCTAAAGGATTAATATTTCGAACAATGTACCCGGACTCTATAAACTTCTGTACTACACCCCAGGTAATCACATATTCGCCATTTGCGCTTTGGCTGGCAATCATGAACGGTTTACCTTTAGAAATCCTTTTCATAAAATCATCCACTGCCATATTATTTCCCACAAGATTGTTGTATCCGTTCCGTGCATAAGCATTGACAAGTTCCTGGCCAGATGAAGTCAATTTCTGGCTGTTTACCACTTTGCCCGAATTGATGTCAAGCACATTAAACTCCAATTGTTTTGCCATGGGTGTTACTCTGAAAATGAGTGAATCATACAACATGGAATTGAAGCCGTATTCATATTCAATTGGAAAACTTACCATGGTGTTCCCGCCGGTTGTTTTATCGATGGTCATGAGGAGAGTGCGTGATGTGCCGGTTTCTTTTTTACGAACAGCAGATTCATCTACCAAAATCCTGATTTTATCTTTTTGATCAAATATCTTCACGATCGCTGTAGCCCCCAATGGCCCAACATATTTCCCGGCCTGAAAAAAGGCGAGCTCATCCTCATTATACAAAGCCAGGTTGAAAGGCGCAGGAATTGATTTTTCAAATACGATGTCCATTGCTTTCAGGGCCGTGTGCACTAGTAAATTTTGTTTCCTCAACACAGAATAAATGTGCACTTCATTGCCGGATGCGGCAAACCCCAAAACGGTGCCTTTTATCGTCATCGAGCCAGGAAC
>JBGSYX010000522.1:0-1708 GCA_041750735.1 Cyclobacteriaceae bacterium | reverse complement strand
ATCGCCATGCGTTCCGCAGCCCCTTATGAAACTCGCCAGGAAGGCGATATGTTGTTCATTGATATCAAAAACCCGGAAGGGTTGACTGCTGACAAGCTTGGAATTGAAACCACTGATTCAAAGATAATGACGGCACGGCAGTCAGTACCTAAGTCCCGTGATGATGAACTATCCACTGAAATTGCTCCTGTGATGGAGTCTGCTTCCAGACAGGGAGATACTGCACACAGGTATAAAGGGCGAAAAGTTACGCTTGAGTTTGCTGATGCCGAAGTGCGCAAAATATTTCAGCTTCTGTCTGAAGTCAGCAATAAAAACTTTGTCCTTGGCGATGATGTTACCGGTGCCATTAGTCTTAAACTCGTTAACGTACCGTGGGATCAGGCATTGGATATAATCCTGGATACCAAGGGACTTGATAAGCGTGAAGACGGAAATATCATTCTGATTAAGGGAAAAGGCAAGTTTAAGTCTCAGGCCGAGGAAGAGCAGGAAATCAAAAAAGCTCTTATAAAAGCCATCGAGCTGAAAACTGAAACATTTAATATTAACTACGCCGATCTTGTTACAATTGCATCCCAATTTAACGGACTTAAGAGCGAGCGAGGCATAATTTCACAGGATGCTCGAACCAACAAAGTTATTGTTAAAGATATTCCACAAAATCTAAACGACATGCGTAAATTGTTGGTGCAACTGGATGTGCCTGAAAAACAGGTAATGATTGAAGCCAGGATTGTGGAGGCCAGCTCATCATTTACAAGAAACCTTGGAGTTAACTGGGGGGTACATTACCGTGACGGTTCTGCATCATTTCTTGGAATTAATTCATTGGATACTGGATTTGGTGGTTTAACATCTGCACCGCCTTCTTCTGGAACAGGAACAAGTCCCGGTGGCAGTATGGGCATATCCTTTGGCACCCTTTCCAGCAATATTCAGCTTGATATGAGGCTCAATGCTGCTGCCAGTGCAGGAATGGTTAAAATTGTATCAACACCCAAGGTTGCAACTTTGAACAACAAAACCGCAAAAATTACTCAGGGACAGCAGATTCCCTATACATCTTCAACCTCGGATAAGGTCGAAACAAAGTTTATTGAGGCGGCACTTTCACTTGAAGTAACACCGCATATAAATGCCAATGGTACAATCGGAATGAAAATTGATGCAAAGAATGACTCTCCTGGACAGTCTACCGGAACAACCGCTCCTCCGATAAATAAAAAGCAGGCCACAACAGAGATGCTTCTCCGTGATGGTGAGACCACTGTTATTGGTGGTATATATGTTGACTCCGACAATACATCTGATGATGGTGTACCGTATTTGATGGATATTCCTCTTCTGGGCAAATTATTCAAGACCAATAATAAAACCAAGACAAAAACCGAGCTATTGATTTTTATTACTCCCATAATTCTTGGAACAATATAAGTTTATATGTCACCTTATTTGTTCTTGTTTGTAACTTCGTGTGTTGGAATACACAAATGTAGCCAGGTAGCTTCCAATGTTGTTTACCCGACTGAATCATGTAGGCAATTGTGTTTATGCTCACAGAGCGTGATCTAATTCGATATTCAATTTAATATTTCCTGAAATACAGATCTAAATAATCATAGGAGTTAGTACATGACGAAAATACTTTTGCTTGGTGTAGTATTAATTGTATTTGTAACCGGATGTGGCAGTTCAGACGGTGGCG
>JBGSYX010000521.1:0-4653 GCA_041750735.1 Cyclobacteriaceae bacterium | reverse complement strand
GAAAAAACAAATTACAAGAATATCACATCGTATTCTATGGCAAATGTGGCACTCGGTCGGCGTTAGTTAGAAGGATTGCGACAATTAGAATTTTGTGAATGATTAAGTAGTGACTAATCGCGGATTCGTCGCTCGTCGGGACTGCAGGAAAATAAACGAAAGAACCGATCTAAAATGTCGGCTCTTTCGTTTATTTTGCCAATATTCCCCCTGAAATTGGACGGTGAAATAGTTCGCACCGCGGTTTCCATTATTGGGCTTTTTCTAACGAACCCGCTATCGCAGAACCGACATCGCTACAGTAAAAAGCCAATCAAGGTGGCAAAACTACACCTTATCAAATCCACTGAAGCGATACAGTACTAACAATTATCCTCTAATTTCAAAATAGCCAAAGGGGTATAATATTTTTTGTCCTACTTGCAAAAAACACATGAGGAAGAAATATATTTAATGGAAACAAAAATTAGAATCCTATTGGCAGATGATCACAAGGTGTTGCGGGATGGATTGCGCGCACTGCTCGAAAGTGAAGGAGATATGGCGGTTGTAGCTGAAGCCGGTGATGTAGCTGAAGCAGTGCAATTGGCTACAAAATTCCTGCCCGATGTTATTGTTATGGATTTAGGCATGCCGGGAGGAAGTGGACTGGATGCTATTCGCCAAATACGGCAGATGGAGTTGCCCGTACGGATTGTGGTGCTTTCCATGCATAGTGGTCGCGAAATGGTTATGCAGGTATTAACAGCGGGCAGCGACGGATATGTGCCGAAATCATCCGCCCATACAGATCTTATCCTAGCAATACGGACTGTTCATAAAGGCCAAAGATTTCTACATCCAGAGGCTACAACCGCCTTGGTAGATGAATTACTGGATAAACAGGAAGAAAGCAAGCTGGTCAGTATTCTTTCAGACCGCGAGCGGGATGTCCTGAAGTTGACAGCGATGGGTTTTACCAGTCGTGAAATTGGAGATCAACTTGCGCTTAGCCCAAAGACTGTAGACACTTATCGGGAACGCGCAATGATGAAGTTGAACATTGAACATCGATCAGATATTATTCGATTTGCACTTCGAGCCGGATTGCTTGATTCGCTTAATTTCCCAGGGAAAACCGGGTAATATCATTCGGAATTATTTTTGAAAAGGCAAATAATGAAAAACGGAATTGGAAAAATCCCTCAGTGGTTTTACAACAAAATGCTGGCAGTTCCTGTCGGGGTCAAGGTAGTCGGGATTGGGCTATTGCCTATAGTAATTCTCGGCCTTACATTAAATTACTGGATAACGAGTGGACTTTCAGATTGGCTTTCTTACATCCTCTCCGACGCACGAGTGCAGGCAGCCATGGAGGCGGGAAGGCGCAGCGTAACCCTCGTCACCATTCTTTCAGCATTCATCTCGATCTTTTTTTCACTGGTGCTTTCGTATATTTTGTCGCATCCAATATTTGCGCTAAAAGAGATGGCACAACGGGTCGCAAATGGTGACTTAAGCGCCCGTGCGCAGGTTTGGGCAAATGATGAAATTGGAGAATTGGCAGTTGCGATCAACACAATGACTGATCGTCTTGTGAAAACTCAGGAAGACCTCGCGCGAAAAAATCGCAGCCTAAATGCAATTAATCAGGTTGCCCTGGCTGGCGATCGTCAGGAGGAAATTCATGATGTTTTATATGCGATCCTGCAAAACATCGTCAAGGTCATGCACTTAAAAATTGGGTGGATATATCTTCGTGATCCGGAAAGGGAGATATTTCATCTTGCCAGTTGGTACGGGGTCGAAGATGATGCCATTCCTCATTTCATGAACATGCTGCAAGACTCGCCCTGTTCCTGTCAGCAGAAATTAATTCAAAGCACCGCCAATCCATGCGCTGAAATTCTTGAATGTGATCGATTACTGGCATTTGGTTATTTAGATAATTTAAATTCCCATATCACCATTCCGCTGAACGCGCGCGAACAAAATCTTGGTGTAATTAGTTTACTTTGCGAAAAGGATGTGACTATCACCGCGGAAGATATGGAATTGTTGACCTCCATCGGTTCGCAAGTCTCGGAAATTGTTGCAAATGCCTGGCTGCACCTAAAACTGGTTGAGAAGGAAGCGGCTAGGCAGGTGCTATTGAAATCGTTGGTGGAGGCTCAGGAAGAAGAGCGAAGACGACTTGCGCGCGAATTACACGATGGCGCCGGGCAAACATTGACAAGCCTGCTTGTCCGTTTGAAGGCAGTCGAAAAAAAAGCCGTGCATCCCGAGGTGCAAAAAGATCTGCAAGTCATGCAAAACCTTGTATCAGATACAATAGAACAAATTCGCACTCTTGCGCATCAACTTCGACCGGCTGCTCTTGAGGAATTTGGGTTACCGCTTGCGCTGGAGTCACTGGTACAGGACATGTCCAATCGTGAAGGCTTGAATGCAACTTGTAAGTGCAGTCTAAAAAGCAAAGAGATCCCAGATGAGATCGAAGCTGTACTCTATCGCATTGCACAGGAGGGATTGACCAATATTGTGCGCCATTCACATGCTGAACATTTGAACTTGATTGTGGAGCGAAAACAGCAGGGTGTGCTCATGTGCATTGAGGATGATGGTGTTGGTTTTAACCCAACTTCGCTGGGCGTGGAAGACGGAAAACGACATCTTGGGCTGATCAGCATGAGGGAAAGAGCGGAAATTCTTGGCGGCACACTTGACGTTTATACTGCTCCGGGCAAAGGAACCATGATTCAAGTCTCCATACCTGTAGGGTAAATAAATTGCCGGTGAATATTCACCTGTGATTTGTGTCGGAAAAACTCCCACAAAACTACAACCTTTTCCTGATACCGTCCTGAGTTCAACTTTGATATTCTTGGAGCATAGAAATATCCAACAATATTAATATTGACCGGAGGTAGAAAATGAGTGATCAAGGTAAGGTAAAGCTTACCCGACGTGATTTCCTGCGAGCGATGGGTTTAGGGGTAAGCGCAGCAGCAGTCGGCATAGCTGCAAATCCCCTCAGTGGAGAAGCTGCTCTGGCAGCAAACCCCAATTTTGAAGCCCTTCATTTTACCGATCCCGCAGGTCGTCCTCAACGTCCTTGGTGGGTGAAAACTGTTGACAAGCCCACGATTGAAATTGACTGGGATCAAATGAAGCGCTTCAACGAAGGCTATAAACCCGAATTGGGTACTGGCACGATGCGCGGTAAAGGATTTGCCGCTTACGTAGGTCAGGAAAAAGCTGATGAGTTGAGCGCAAAAAGCGCTGCATTACTGAAAGATGGTGTAGCCAACAATGTGCCAGGTTACACCCTGAAAGATCAGGCTCTGGTTGCAGCGCAAGGCTCACAAATGGAAATCAGTTTTCTCGGCCCACAAAAAGCCAAGACTCCTGAAGATTGGGGCACCTCAAAATGGTCAGGAACTCCTGAAGAAGCCGCCCGTAACATTCGCGCTGCCTTGCGCCACATGGGCGCAGCGACAGTAGGATTTGTTGAGTTGGATGATAATTCTCGCAAGCTCATTTATTCTTTTGACCCCGATGGCAAGGAACTCATTTTTACCGATGATCCTGAACCGTCAGAGACCGAAACCGCTCGCTATATTCCGAACTCTGCCAAGTACGCCATTGTCTACACAGTGCAAATGTCTGAAGAGACAATGCGACGTTCCCCCACCCCCCTGGGTCAGCAAACTACAACCCTGGCTTACAAACGTGGTCGTCAGATTCAAAATTCCCTGCAAGAGTTTTTGCGAACTTTAGGCTACATGGGTCTGGGAGAATCCAGCACCAATGCTCTCGGTATTGCTCCCGCCTTTGGCGTGTTGGCTGGCTTGGGTGAAATGTCCCGCCTGAACCGCATGATTTCTCCTGAATTCGGACCGATGGTGCGCGTCTTCAAATTATTGACCGACCTGCCCGTTGCCACCGACAAACCGATCGACGCAGGCATCATGGAATTCTGCAAGCGCTGCAAGAAGTGCGCAGAAGCTTGTGCAACTGGCGCTCTCAGTTTCGATGATGAGCCGACTTGGGAAACCCGCGGCCCGTGGAATAACCCTGGTCACAAGGCTTACTTCGAAGATTCAACCAAGTGCATGACCTACTGGCGCGAAGTCGGTACCAACTGCGGTATCTGCTTCTCGGTTTGCCCCTTCTCCAAGAAGGACAAAGCATGGATCCACGACTGGGTCAAGGCTGGCGCTTCCACAGCTCCATTCATGGACGGTTTCTTCCGCAGCATGGACGACGCCCTCGGCTATGGTGCCCAGAAAGATGCCGAAGAGTGGTGGACGCTCGACCTGCCCGAATACGGCACTGACAGCAGTGGCATGATCTAAATTAAGGAGATAACCGATGAACGATAAATACGTTATTGAAATCAAGAAGCGTTCATGGTATGAATGGCTGATGTGGGCAGTCTGGCTCTTTGCGCAAATTGTTATTGTGCAAAATGCGCTGGCAAGTCGGGCTGAGTTGGAACCCCGCGCAGCCTTGATTTCCTGGATCGCCTTCTTTGCCTTGTTGATCGCAGGCGGCGTGGTCTGGTTCATGCGTCGTTCCAAGTAGAAATTTATCAACACAATTGTAAATGTAAAAAAAAGGGGAGAGGCAACACCTCTCCCCTTTTTTATCGCAATCATCGTTTTTGTAGAA
>JBGSYX010000520.1:0-17218 GCA_041750735.1 Cyclobacteriaceae bacterium | reverse complement strand
GCCCTAGCTCTTCTTTTATCCACTTTTTGAATTTTGGTACTTTATTAAGTTCCTCTTCTTTAATCCATATGCCCCAGCCACTATTTATGCTAAACTTATCATTGTCAAAAACCAGACTAACGAATTTTAAAAGTTTGTTTTTGAAGCCTAGACTAATAATGTAATACTGGTCTTTAACTCTCACGTTTCTCAAGGTCAGCCAACAATAACCATTGCTCAAGTCTTGCAACTCCTGATACTCGCCTATTCCCAACTGGTCCAAGATTTCAAGTGTGTCATTAGGTTTAATTTCTATTGTTGATGAAATTGTCAAGTGTCCATTTATTATGTTGATCATAAATCTCAATCGTTTTACAGAAGCTGTCCACGGAGCCGCACAATTGCTTGCAATTTAGGGCTATCAAACATCTTTCTATTATCCTTTAATTTTTTCCTTACCTATCTACTGAGTATTCTATCCATTTGAAAGAGGATTCTTTAGGAATTTCAGGTTTCCAGTGATGGGAAATTTGACATTTATCCAACTATTAAGCGCTTTACCAGCCCCAATAAACTGTTAGATAATTCATTATCTGGCTTTTGATTCATCACTTCTCATACTTCAAAAGCTTACTCGCCCATGGTATAAAATACTGGAAGTTTGGCGCATCGGTATGTCCTCCATCGTGTTGCCGCCATGCGAGTTCACCATCAAGTAAGCCGGTAAGCACCGGAGGCATTTGTTCTTTCATATAATCGTTGGAAACCCCAATGTCGCTTACGCCTAATAATTTAAAAACCGAGCCTGCGGCTACTGTAGCCATATAACTGCCTTGCTGATCCAGCCATTTTGCGTCACCCTTTTCCGGAATTCCATAACTTATGAAAGTTAACCGGGGAGCACAAAGTGCAATCAATTGATGCGAGTCGACCGGCAAATCGCATCCCGTTTTACTGCCGAAGCCGGCCTCTGAGGCACCATATTTCAAATAATTGCCGGCCATCCAATGATATTCACCCGAACCGGTAAGGCTCTCGACGGCCTCTCCAAATACCCGCCGATGCAGTGTAGTGCCTCCCTTTCCCGATGAGCCAATGAGACCGACAGCGAAGCGCTGCTCAAACGCCAGCGTCACCAACGATGCCTTGCCATAACGCGACACACCTTCAATACCAACCTTCTTGGCATCGACGAGGGTATCTGTTTCCAGGTAATCGAGCCCCCTGGCGGCGCCCCATGCCCATGCGCGCAGTGAGCCCCAGTCGTCGGGTTGGCGTGGCTGACCTTTGTTTACCAGACCAATGATTCCCCTGGTAAGCCCCGCGCCATTATCGGCCTGAATGCTATTTGGGTCGATGGTAGCATATCCCCATCCGGCTGCCAGTAATTGCTCAGTAGGCGGTGAATCACCGGATGGTGGAGGCGCAAAGAAATTCGGGCCCGGCAATCGCGTAATGGGCGTATAGGCCGGGTATTTATCAAAAATGGCCCTTATCTCCGGGTTATCTTTTATCATCATCTCCCTGAAAGCAGAATTCAATTTCTCCATTTCTTCGGTTGTAGGTTGCGCTGGGGAGGGAAAAGACGGCCTTCCAAACATCATCAGCACAGGGACCGGACCTTTTACATTGGTAGGAACCACCAGCATCATATTGATATCGACATTGATCAATGGATATTCACTGTTATCGACATGCCCGATGAGTTGTTTGGCAATAACAGGAATACGGCCTACAAATTCTCTGTCGGTGATTTTTACTGTCCAGCTTACTTTGGGAATAGTTTTCGGCAAGCGCCCATAGACTTCCCTTTCAAAATCTTCCAAAATTTCTGGCCGGCGTTGATTCCACCACATGTCGGGCGAGGTCACTTTTTTACCACTATTGGTTATGAGGATTTCAGGCAATTTTGGACAGGTATTCGCCAGGGATTCATCGTAGTTGGCATGGTTCGGCGCTGATTCATTGCCACTTGGGCTGGGCCTTAATTGCTTAATTCCCAATTGATGCATCATGTGTTCATGGTCTTCCTGCGCAGTAAACGTGATTAAGGGAGGGTATTTGGCAGAATCGAAATTCGCATCCTGACCACTGGAGTTGTAGCCTATTTGCAGGGCTATGAGAATTATAAGGTGTTTTTTCATGGGTTTATTATTGTATTTCCGGAACCTTTATATGGAGTATCGGCTTTTATTATTAATCGTCAGAGCTAAATCGGGTTTCTGTCACCCGCCCAATGTCGGTAAGTTAAGGTTTTCCGTCATTGCGCGCGAGGAACGAGCAAAGCAATCTCTTTGATTGGGCAGATTGCTTCGTTTCACTCGCAAAGACGACCGGTGATTTGTATCCTAGCTTATTAGCATTGTTCCCCCGCCAGCGGGGGATATAGTGACTAATCCGTCCGGAATGGTGATGCCGGTAATCCTTGCCGGTTATACAAATTCGGATTGCCGGGATTGTCGGCCCAGGCATAGCGCACATATCTTGGTTCCGGAACGTCATCGCTCCACACGACCACGCTATCACCTTCGACACGCGCATGGGCCCAGACGAATTTTTTATCTTCTCCGGCGATGGCAAATTCACCCAATTCTTCGCCATCATTTGTTACCAGGCCGCTACCGGTATTTGAGAATGATAAAATCATTTTATTCCCATCGATGGAATGACTTTGATATAACGGCCCTGAAAAAACGACATTTTCTCCATACGCTAAACCCCGGGCAGCAAGCGCCATCCTTTCACCTACATCTTTCTTATTGTCCGGATGGATATCATTCCATTCTCCCAGGTCAATATTCACCGTCATGGCGGTATTCGGTACAACCAACGCTTTTGTCTGAGCTTCCCTTAAAACAGCCCAGTTACTTTCGGATGGCAAATAATTTACTTCCATAAAGTTGGGGAGTTGCGCGTAAATAAACGGGGCATTTGCCTGTCCAAACTGATGTCGCCAGTCATTGATCAAGTCAGGCAATAAGGCTGCATATTCCTCAGGACGACCTGTATTGCTTTCGCCCTGATACCACAAAAATCCTTTTACCCGGTAATTCGTCAGCGGGGCGACCATGCCGTTGTATAGCGAAGTTGGCTGGTTTTGTGCCCTGATTCCGGCAGGCGGTGGTGGCTTGGGAATAAACACATCGCCAACTTTATAATGCCAATATCCTTTTAGGTCGATAGTGTCCCGATCCGTAAAAATGCAATAGGGCTTATCGGGGACAAACCCGCCTTTACCACTAAAGTTCGTGACCTTGACCACAAAGATATTTTTACCTGCTTTAAGGATATTGGCGGGAACCTGATACCTCCTCTGCGGGTATTGGTAGGTAGTGTTACCGACTTCCTTCCCGTTGATGTACATTACATCGGCATCAACGATTCTTCCAAGAAATACCTTTGCTGTTTTACCGGCCATCGAAGAGGGCAGTTCAATTTCTTTCCTGTACCATACCACTCCATTCATCTCGGCTATGCCCTGATTTTCCCAGTAACCGGGTATGTTGATCGTGCGCCATTCCTTTGGAATAAAGTCTTCCAAATACCATGGCACCGGACCTGACAATCCTTTATCCACTGACTGCGCCCGGGACTCACCGGTAACTTTCTTATTGATACCATTAACATAGGCCGTATCCTTGTTCATCGTGATGGTTTCCATGATGGCTGGAAACTCCTTAAATCCAGCCTCACTCGTCCATGCTTCGATGGGTGTCCCGCCAACACTGGCATTGATCAGGCCTATGGGAATATGATACTTTTCATATAGTTTTCTGGCAAAGAAAAAGGCTACCGCTGAAAAAGGACGGACGTTTTCTGCAACAGCAGAATTCCATGTACCACCCTCAAGGTTTTCATTTGGCCCCTGGAGATTAGTACTATTCGGAACCAGGAATTGCCGAATTTCAGGATAGTTGGCGCTGGCAATGTCATTAGCATAGGTCACATCATGGATATTCATCTGGTGAACCATGTTCGACTGTCCCGCACAAAACCACACATCGCCGATCAGTATATCGTTGATGACAATTTTGTTTTTGCCTTCGATCTTCATGCTGTACGGGCCACCGGCTTTCATCGCTGGAAATTCGGTTTTCCATTTCCCTTCAGCGGATGCATTTGCCCGATAGCGTTTGCCATTCCAGGTGATGACAACATGTTCTCCGGTGGAAGCCCATCCCCAGATATTCAGCTTTGAATCCCGCTGCAACACCATACCATCGCTGATGATTTGCGGCAATCTGACCTGCGCGATGCTCCCTGCAAAAGGGCACACCATAAGTACCAGTAAAAGAAGTGTTTGGAGATTTTTCAATGTATTATCCTTTCTGACGGAAGTGTATATGATTTGATGAAGATATAACAATTTAATCAGTTTGGGTAATTTGAAAAGTCTTGATCGAAGCCCAGAATAAATGATTTTTTAAAAATTGATACCCTAGACTTCTGCCATTTTATAATGAAGTTGTACCAACCCGATGTCGTAGCTACTGGATGAAATAAGTTCGAGGTCTTGTTCTGGTCTGCCGTCCTTGAATAATCTGATCCCATCACCAAGTAATACTGGAATTATGGAGATAATGAGCTCATCAAATAGTTTCAACGTCAGCAGTTCATTTACGATTTCAGCTCCGCCATCACAAAAAATATTTTTTCCCGATTTCGCTTTTAGGCTTATAACCAACTCTTTTAAGTTCCCGGTGTAAAAGGTTGTATTTCCCAGCTTGGTTCTATTGGTTCGGGTGATGACATACGATTCCTTATCAGCATGGGGAAATTCCGGAACCTGGTTCATAACCCAGTCATACGTCCTTCTACCAAGGATCACGGTATCAACAGTATTAATAAAGTCACCGTAATGATAATCTTCCCCTTTCTTCTGTACCCGGTTCAAAAAACTTAAATCATCATTAGGTTTGGCTATATAGCCATCCAGCGAACTGGCGATGTATAGTATTAGTTTGCGGTTTTCCATTTGTTTTAAAAATACATACAGCAATCCAAAAAACCATAAAACGGCATTTTTGATGTATTTTAAGTTATATAATGACTCATTTTCCTTTCCACACCAGCCTGCCGAGTTTGTCGTAGTGCAGCTCACGGGCATCACTCATCTGGCGGATAACGTCCTCGACCAGCGGTATCTCATGATGATCAAACAAATGCGTAATTTCCTCAGGGAGTTTTGGCCCACTCTTAAGCTCAAAATGCACCATGTCTCTTACCCGTTCGTGGTCGGTCATGGAAATCCGCCGCTTTTTATCGATACAATAATCGCAACGGCCGCAATCATCGGTCCGACGCTCTCCAAAGTACTCCAGGATCATAACCATTCTGCATTGGTTCGTGGATTCCGCGTAAGACAGAATGGCTTCAAGCTTTTCATTTTTCTGATTTCGCCGTTCATTGAGCCTATGAATCTCTATTGGAAGGCGGGCTGCATCCTGGCGGGGTATAGTAAAAATGAGCTGGGGTTTATCGCGCATTTTATCGTAGGTAATCACCTTCAAGGTGTTCAGGTGATCGAGCTGGGTTTTTACATTGAATACGGTTGTGTTGGTGAGCCGAGCCAACTGATTTTCCGAGATAACCAGGAAGTTGGTAAAAAGCTCTCCCCCATGGATCCGGAGCAATGCTTTGATCAATGGGTCAAGGGTGGCATTGGCGATCTGGAATTTATACAGATCCTGTTTGTCAATGTTTATGGAAACCTTCGACGGATGGTAAAAGCTTTCATTCAGCTCCACAAATCCTTCTTCTTCCAGCCGTTTTATGGCATGATATGCTTCACCCTGGTGTAGGTTGAAATTGTTGCAGAAATCAGTGATATCGAAATCGAAATACGATAACATGCTGCTGCCCACCGCGAGTTTATAGTAATTTGCCAGGGCCTGATACACCCGCTTCAAGGTGTCGATGGACGGATGCGCCAATTCAAATGCAGCATATAAGCGATGCTTATCTCCCTCATGATAGAGGATGACAGCGTATGCGTTTTTCCCATCACGTCCGGCCCTACCGGCTTCCTGGTAATAAGCTTCCAGACTGTCGGGCAGGTCGTAATGAACCACCACACGGACGTCGGCTTTGTCGATACCCATACCAAAAGCATTGGTTGCAACCATGACGCGTGTGCTGCCCTGTTGCCAGAGGTCCTGCTTTTTCATACGCTGCTCATGACCCAGGCCCGCATGATAAAAATCTGCTGAAATCCCATGGGTACCGAGAAGGTTGGCAAGTTCGTGAGTCTGTTTTCTCGTGCGGACATATACGCATGCTGTTCCCGGCACATTAGAAAGTACTTGTATGAGTTTTCGGTCTTTATCCTCCACTTTGCGAACGGCGAATTGAAGGTTCTCCCTGACAAAACTCGCCTTGAATACTGCAGGTTTATCGAGCGACAACTGAACACTTATATCGGTGACGACGGCCTCTGTGGCAGTGGCTGTAAGTGCAATGACAGGTACTTTCTCCAGATTTTCCTTGCGGAATGCTGCTATCTGCAAATAAGAAGGCCGAAAATCATATCCCCATTGCGATATGCAGTGCGCCTCATCAACCGCCAGTAGATTGACGCGCATCTTGCGTACCCGTTCCACAAATATTTCGGTTTGCAGACGCTCAGGGGCTACATACAATAGTTTCACATTTCCATAGATGCAATTATCCAGAATAATGTCGATTTCGCGGTGCGTCAGTCCTGTATAAATGGCATGGGCACGGATACCTCGTGTATTGAGCTGGTCCACCTGGTCCTTCATCAGTGCGATTAGCGGTGAAATCACCAGGCACAGTCCATCCATGCACATAGCAGGAAGCTGGAAGCAGAGCGACTTGCCTCCGCCGGTCGGTAGAAGCGCGACTGTGTCACTGCCCTCGAGAACGGATGAAATGATATCCCGTTGCAGACTTCTGAAAGCGCTGTAACCCCAGTATTGCTTTAAAATTTGTAACGGGTCGTGCATGATACCTGTAAATTAATGGATCGGTATCATTGTTCAATGGAAAAGTGCAGAATAGGATTCCTTGCTTTTCGGGAACTATTACTACAACCCGGCAATCCTTTGCTTTCGAAGTTCCGCTTCTTCTATAAACCGGCGCTGTTCACGGCTTTTTTTCCACCAAAAGTATCCAATCACCATGGCGAGTAGGTAGGGCATCACAAACAAGTACAAAATCCCGGTATTCAGTTTCGCGGCAAAGTTTACTCCGTCTTCATTGATATTCGACTCCACCGAAGCGCGGCACATGGCGCATTGAGCAAATGTAGCAGTGGAATACAGCGTTATAATTACAAAGGCAATGGATATTGTGAGTAAGCGCTTCATGGACTTTTTTCAATTAATGTAGTACGGACTGATCATGAGGTACACTATGACTCCCGTAACTGATACATACAGCCAAACCGGAAATGTGTATTTGACGATACGCCGGTGACTGTCAAGCTTATCAAAGATTGCAAAATACACAGCAGCCAGTACCAGGGGCACAACGATCATCGCCAGAAGGATATGGCTGATTAGAAAAAAGAAATATACGCCTTTCACCCAACCTTCTCCGCCAAAATGGGTGGATGTCACGCTGGCGTGATAGATGACGTAAAACACGAGAAATACTACTCCAAGCAGAAATGCCGTTGCCATACTAATTTTGTGTAGGGTTATTTTTCTGGTCTTTACAAAAAAAACACCGACGATGAGCAGTAGTGCAGTAAGCGAATTGATAATGGCATTATAAAAAGGCAGTTCGGTCACCCAGCCTCCCGAAGCCGCAAAATCTTTCTTTGGTAAATAAATAAGTATGGCGACGAGGACAGGCACCAACACCGATACGCTAATAAATGAAAGTTTCTGAATATTAACCCCTTTTTTCATAGCTCATCTTCCCTTTTCATTCTTCAATATCTTCAACTCCAAAATCAGCCTGTCTGTTTCTTCTTTGTCATTACGTGGGTAGAATCCCCTTATCCTTCCTTCATCATCGATTAGGATCAAATCAGTATGCTGACCGACATCCGGTTTGCCAAGTCCAAGTCCGCATTCCGTGAAATCCTTCTTTTCGGCTGCGTTAAGATTTAATAGGATGGTATGCTCAGGATTCAATCCATTCACCTTACAAAAAGCCAACATGGCAGCTTGAGTTTCCACTGATCGTGAATTTGTCAAAAGGATAAACTGTGGTTCTGTCTTACCATAAAATGCGTCCTGGATTCTTACGAGTTCTGTGACAAATGCGCGGTTGGCATCATTTTCATTTGAATCTAAAAGCGATATGACACTATGGTTTTTTAGCGAAACTTTCAGCAACTCCAAATTCACCGTATGTGGCTGGGCTGCATCTGGGCATCCTTCGATACCATTTTCAAAGAATACTGGAACTTCATACTTATTTTCTCCAAAAATCTTCAGAAACAAAAACACCGCCACGGGAATGGCTAGAGTCATCAGAAGAATTATTTGCTTTTTCATTTCTTCACCAAAATTAAAAAGTCAGCAAGCGCAAACTACGCATTAGCTGACTTTTATATGGGATTTTAATGATTATCTGACCTGAAGGATGGCGCCACCCTCATTGATAAGGGCAACAAGAAGCCAAATCACAAATATCATTGGAACAATAATAGACCAGATAAGTACTTTGGTTTCATGCTTCAGATGCATGAATTCTGAGACAATGTAAAACGCTTTTACGATCGTGAGGCTCACAAAAACTGCAATAAGCAGCCAACCTCGTGGCATCGTAAAGGCAAAGATAAATTCGATGATGGTGACGACGAGCAACACGCCGGCGATCTTCCACAGCTTCATGATTTTAGCTCTGTCGGCAGGAATTGCCTGAACATGGGAGGTTTCTTCTAATAGATGTGCCATATTTCCAGTAGTTTATATCAAGTAGAAAAACGTAAATACAAATACCCATACGAGGTCAACGAAGTGCCAGTAAAGACCAACCTTCTCTACCATTTCATAATGACCTCTTTGCTCGAAGGTCCCCATGGAGGCCTGGTAGAAAATGATCACATTGAGCACCACGCCACTGAGCACGTGGGTGCCGTGGAATCCAGTGATAAAGAAAAACAGGTCAGCGAATAACTGCGGGCCGTATTCATTCTGCGACAGGTTGGCGCCAAAGACAGTAACGCCGTTGGCCAGCGTGAGACCATGGTCTGTTCCGTGGATAAAATGCGTCCATTCCCATGCCTGGCAGGCAAGGAATGCGATCCCGCCAGCAATTGTCCACAGCATCCATCGCATCACGGCTTTGCGATCCATCCGGTGACCGGCCTCCACTGCCAGTACCATGGTGACGCTGCTCATGATGAGAATAAAGGTCATGAGACCAACGAATGCCAATGGTATGGAAACCCCGTGAAGGAATGGCACAGCATCGAATATTTTTTCCGGTACAGGCCAGTAATCATACGAAGCAACAAAGTCGGATATCTTTCCTTGATAAGCGGGATAACTGTATCTTAAAAGCCCATAGGTAATGAGAAGTCCGGAGAAGGTGAATGCATCAGACAAAAGGAAAAACCACATCATCAGTTTTCCATAACTTGCCTTGAATGGGGAAACTCCACCTCCCCAAAGGTTTTTTTCGGTCTGTTCCGCTACAGCTGTTGAAGCCATAAAATTTCTGATTTTATGAATTAAGTAATAGGAATAAATACAAATACAACCAAAGCCCCCCGAGGAAATGCCAATAGGTCATGCACATCTCTATTTGTAACAATCGCTTAGAATGCACTTTATCCATGAAGGCATAGACAAGGGTAATCATTAAATAAATAATACCGCTGATAATATGTGCGCCGTGCAATCCGGTAAATACATAAATAAATGATCCGGAAACATAGTTGCTGACGAAATAGACATTGCTGGCAACAAGTTGTGCCCAGGAGTAATATTGGGTCATTAGAAATCCAATACCCAAAAGTATGGAAATTCCCAGCATCAGTTTCAGGCGACCGATCTCATCCTTTTTTGCTGCCAGGTAAGCCAGATGCATCGTGAGGCTGCTGAAAGCGATGATCACCGTGCTCAGTATGAAAATGGGAGGCATATTGATCGCCAGCCAGTTGCCATCGGCCTGCTTCACAATATAGGCGCTGGTGAGCGCCGCGAAAAGCATGACAATGGAAACAATAACCAACCAAAGCGCAAATTTCTTTGGCTGCATCGAAAGGGTTTGCCGTGGTTCGGCTGCGATGTTTTGCTCTGCTATCATATCTTATCCACTAAATAAGCTATCTGAACGATCGGTAAATACATAAAAGATCCATACATGATCCTCAGGGCTGATTTCCGGGAATTATCCCGCATTAGGCTGAATGTCTGGGCGAGAAACAACACACCACAGATGGTAGCCACAATCGCTGAATTGATACCTGCCAACTCAAACTGCGCTGGTAGCAAACCGAGCGGCAACAAAAACAACGTATAAATCATGATGTTCACCGCAGTGCGCATGTCCTTCTTTCCATTGGCAGGAAGGAGTTTGAACCCGGCCTTTTTATAGTCTTCGTCACCAAGCCAGGCAATAGCCCAGAAGTGGGGAAACTGCCAGATAAACTGTATTCCAAAAATAATCCATGCTTCATAAGTGAGCGTGCCTGTTGCAGCAACCCATCCGAGTAAAGGCGGCAGCGCACCTGGTATTGCTCCGACGAATACGGCAATCGGCCCAACGCGCTTTAGCGGTGTATAAACGAAGCTGTACAACAACATCGATAATATTGAAATAATCAGCGTAAGCGCATTGGTATAAACAGCGATCAAGGTAAAACCTATGATGAGGAGCAGGACTGAATAAACGACGGCCCCCTGTTTGCCGACGCGCATGGTCGGCAATGGCCGGCTCATCGTCCGCTTCATAATCCGGTCAAAGTCCACCTCGAGAATCTGATTGATCGTAATGGCGCCGCCACTAACAAGAAACCCTCCCACTGAAAAGGCAATGAAAACACCCCAGTCCAGCGCTCCCTGGCTTCCAAGGATATATCCGAATCCGGATGAAAAAGCTACTAGAAAACTCAACCTCACTTTCAGCAATTCATAATAGGCTTTGGCCTTTAGGGATAGAGTATTGGAAAATGAAATGGTTTCGACAGAACTAATCATATCAACTGATTGCGGTTTTTTTATTTGAATAATGAATGACCAGGAAAACATAGTACAAAAGTCCGAAGAGCAAGGTACTTAGCAGCAAATGCAAGGGTTGGATAAATGCCGGTATTCCCATGTATGCCATCACCATCCCGCTTATAATCTCCACACCGACAAGGATCAGGATGAACGTTACTGCTTTTCGGATGGTATGGGTTTTTTCTGCATTTTTTAGAATCATATAAAGCAGTACCCCGTGAATCAGCAGAATGAGGAACGAAAACGAGCGATGGATGAAAAACTCCATACCCAAGCGGCTAACCCAGGTTTCACGAAGCGCAAAAGCTAGGTCTGATGCTACTACGTCAATAGCTTCCCGTACCTGGGTTCCAAGAATTATCTGAACACCCATCGTCAGCAAGCAGGTGATCACAAGCCACGAAATCACCTTGCTTTGTGTCAGGGTAGCCTGATTAAATTCGGAACGTCGCGCCCGAAAATTAACATAAACCAAAAGCAGTATTATCCCAAGGGCTATCAACATGTGAATAGTTATAATCCACGGCATCAGGTTCGTTGACACGACAACGGAACCTATCCATCCCTGGAAAATCACTACTATGAGAGTAATCACGGTGGTCACCAGGAGCTTTTTATCCTCACGAACAAATACCCATGCACTAATCATAGTAATAATGATGAGAATCCCAATGATGGCTCCGGCAAGTCGGTTTATATATTCTGTCCAGGTTTTATAGACATTGAAATCTGCTTCTACCCGGATAGAAGTGTCGTTCCGGAGGATTTCTGCCTCTTTGTCAAAACCCAGCACATCGAGATAGGTGGCAAAGCGCACATTTTTCTGATGCCTGTATTCCGAATAGTATTCCTTATAATCAGCAGGTAACTGGGAGGCATCAGTAGGTGGCACCCAGCTTCCAAAACACTTTGGCCAGTCGGGGCAACCCATACCTGCACCTGTGCTGCGTACGATTCCTCCGACAAGTATCAGGAAATATACTGCTACCAATGTAACAAGGCTCACTTTTTGAAAGATGCTATGTTTCCTATCTACGGTCATTAACGCCTTCTTATTATTTCATTTTCATCAACCTCACCGTGTTCGTGAGGAAGATTGGATTCTGGTGTTTCTGAGAAAGGTACGTTTTGCGGGATAAAATCTTCTTTTGCCCCAGGTTTACTGTAGTCATACGGCCAGCGATGTACCGCAGGAATTTCACCGGGCCAGTTTCCATGACCCGGATTGATCGGGGTTGTCCACTCTAGTGTGTTTGATTTCCATGGGTTTTGCGGAGCTTTTTTACCGTGGAATATGCTGTAGAAGAAATTGAAAAGGAACAGCAACTGCGCCGCAAATGTGATAATCGCTGCGACACTAATGAATGCATTAAGATCTACAAAACCACTGAAAGCGTCAAAATTGGTGAATGAATAATACCTCCTCGGAAACCCGGCTATCCCGATGTAATGCATTGGGAAAAAGACCATATATATTCCAATGAATGAAATCCAGAAATGAATATACCCGAGCTTGTTGTCCATCATGCGGCCAAACATCTTGGGAAACCAGTGATAAACCCCGGCAAGCAATCCGAAAAATGACGCGCTGCCCATTACAAGATGGAAGTGTGCTACGATAAAATAGGTATCGTGCAAATAAATATCGATGGCTGAATTACCCAAAAAGAGACCTGTCAATCCACCTGAAATAAAGAATGAAACCAGGCCAATCGAGAACAACATCGCAGGTGTAAAAATTATATTTCCTTTCCATAGCGTGGTGATATAGTTGAATACCTTCACTGCAGAAGGTACAGCAATAATAAGTGTTAGCAACATAAATATGCTTCCCAAAAATGGGTTCATCCCGCTTACAAACATATGATGCGCCCAAACGATAAAGGAAAGCACTGTAATTCCAAGCATGGAAATAATCATGGCTTTGTAGCCAAAAATAGGTTTGCGGCTGTTAGTGGCTATGATTTCTGATGTGATGCCAAGCGCCGGCAATAAAACGATGTACACCTCTGGATGGCCCAGGAACCAAAACAAGTGCTGGAAAAGCACTGGACTTCCGCCAATATTTGGCAATGCTTCACCACCTATATAGATATCGGATAGATAAAAACTCGTTCCAAAACTTCGGTCAAAGATCAATAGCAACGCTGCGCCAAAGAGCACCGGGAAGCTCAGCAGACCAATAATTGCAGTTAGGAAAAATGACCAGATTGTCAGGGGCAACTTGGTAAAAGACATGCCTCGTGTGCGCAGGTTAATGATCGTCGTGATATAGTTGATACCGCCCAGCAGCGTGGAAACGATAAAAAGCGCCATAGCAACCAACCAGAGCGTCATTCCAAGTCCGGAGCCTGACATCGCCTGAGGCAACGCGCTTAGTGGCGGGTAAATCACCCAACCACCAGAAGCCGGTCCGGTCTGAATGAAGAGCGAACTGAACATGATAACACTCGACAAAAAGAAAAACCAGTAAGATAGCATATTCATGAATCCAGAAGCCATATCCCTTGCCCCAATCTGAAGCGGTATGAGGAAGTTGCTGAATGTTCCGCTTAGACCCGCTGTTAGTACGAAGAATACCATGATAGTTCCATGCATCGTTACCAGGGCCAGGTAAAACTCCGGATCGATTTTGCCGGTAGTTGTAATCCAATTTCGGAGAATGGGCTTCAGCCATTCGAGTTGTGCCTCGGGAAATCCAAGCTGCAATCGAAAAATCAGCGACATAGCCCCGCCGAGTATTGCCCAAAAGATCCCCGTGATGAGGTACTGCTTGGCAATGGTCTTGTGATCCTGGGAAAAGATGTATTTGGTTATGAAATTGTCATGGTGCTCATGATCATGTTCCTCTGCCAGATGATCCACATGCTCATGTACTGCTGTTGAAGCCATAGGATAATGTTTTTAGTGACTGATGTCAGTTAATGTTTTTTGATTCAATTTGCGATTTAATCAGTGCCAATTCCTTGAGATTTTCCGGCACTTTGGTCATATATTCAGGATTTTTTGAAAGCCACGGTTCCTGCTCAGCTTTCCACTTTTCATATTCGGCAGGTTCATCTACAACTACCAGCAGTCTCATGGAAAAATGCCCTCTTCCACAAACTTCCGTGCAGGCAATCTCATAATTGAATTCCGGGTTTCCGGTTTCGATACGCATCTCTGCAGTACTTTTCGTTGGCACAAACCAGAATCTTGTAGGCATACCAGGAACTGCGTCCATTTTCAAGCGGAAGTGGGGAGCAAAAACACTGTGCAATACGTCCCTGGCCCTGATTCGGAATTCTACCGGTTGCCCCTTGGGGAGATGCATTTCCCGCGGAGTGAAATCGTCAAATGCCATACGATCCTTGAAATCAAGTCCAAATTCATTCGTTGCATCGATCAGGCGAAAGTCATGAGCACCAAGCGAACCATCCTTACCTGGATATCTAACCTTCCAGGCAAACTGGTAACCCATCACTTCGATAATCTCAGCATTTTCAGGGGCGGGCCTCATTACATTATTCCATACAAATAATCCATAGACCACAAGGGCTGTAAGAACCACCGCCGGGACTATAGTCCATATAAACTCCAGCCGGTTATTATCTGGAAAAAACAAGGCTTGCCTGGTGGGCTTGTGCTGGTATCTGTAGGAAAAATAGAAAAGAAGGATTTGTGTAATGATAAACACAACACCAGTGATTAACATGGTGATCCAGAAAAGACGGTCTGTCTCCACGCCATGTTCAGAAGCAATGGGTTGCTGGTAGAGGTGGAAGTTTTTCACTGAATACCAGATGAGCAGGCCAAAGCTAACGACCATAAAGAGGATAAAAAGAAAGGCGTTAACTTTATTGACACCATCTCCTACTTTGCTGTCAGATTGCCTGATTACTCCTACAAGCGTGTGTAATCTGAAAATCAATAACAATATGGCCAGGAGTAGGAATACTCCTGCCGCGATTGCAAATCCAATCATACTTTTTAAGCTATTACTTTTACAACAATTTTATCAATCGAGCCGGTAGTAATTCTATACCTGGCTGTATTATTCAGTCAATACAACAATCTATGTGCGCAAATTTGGCGCTGCTTTTTCTATCGAGACTATATGTGGTGATGCAGGCTTTCCTCCAACATCGGATGGTTTCTGGCCACAACTGGGGCTTTTGCCAAGGCCCGTAATAGAACAAATATAAAGGCTGCGGCAAAAGTAATGGCAGAACCGATTTCCAGAAGACCAAAACCTCCGTTTTCACCGAGTGTCGCAGGTGTAATCATCAGGTAGAAATCCATCCAGTGTCCTATCAATACTGCCGTACAGGCAATTTTCAGGAATATGGTATGTCTCTTCGAATCTCTAGTCATCAGAACTAAAAATGGGAAGATAAAGTTTAGAAATATATTCACATAAAATACCCAGGCATATTGGCCACTACTCAGACGCTCCACGAAATAGATGGATTCCTCCGGAATATTGGCGTAGTAGATCAAAAGGAATTGTGAAAACCATATATAAGTCCAGAAAATACTGAAGGCGAATACATACTTGCCGAGGTCATGAAGATGACTGGAATTGAGCTGCATCAGATAGCCCTGCTCCCTAAGCCATATAACCAACAAGGTGATGGAGGCCAACCCTGCTACAAACCAACTTGCAAACACGTACCAGCCAAACATAGTACTGTACCAATGTGTATCTATGGATAACACCCAATCCCAGGCGGCTGTAGATGATGTAACAGCGAATATTATGATGAAAATCGTGGAATAGACTCTGAGTTTTCTCCAGTAACCGTCTCCGCCATGCAAATCTTCCTGTAATGACTGATTTCTGATCAGGCGGTACATCATGATCCAGAGTGTGAAATAGGCCACCATGCGAATCATGAAAAATGTCAGGTTAAGATATCCCTTTTTGCCATTTATAATGGCGTCGAAGTTTTCACCATCCGGAACATAAAGAGAATTGTCGAGCCAATGGAAAATATGAAAATGGCCAGGACCGGCAAAATTGGACAAACCGAAAAGTACCAGTGTCGATACAAATGCGACATATAACCAGGATCCATAAGCTTCCGGAATTCTTTTAATATATGCCGACCATCCTGCCTGTGACGCGTACTGTAGGGCAAGAAATAGTACACCGGACAGGGATAATCCTAGAAAATAGATGTTGTTGATCCAGAGGTTTACCCACAGTCGATGTAGCCAATGAAAATGATGGCCGGCTTCTTCCTGTCCTTCGTGGCCATATCCGGCGAAAGCGACCAAGAGTATACCCACGACCATTATCGCCACACCAATAAGTTTGGCGATCAGTAATTTTTTTTGAATACCAGAGGAAAATATGAACTTGTCTTCAGACATGGTAATCTCGCTTTATTTAGTTTTGATTTTGTAGTACCTGAACGTAACGGGTGATCTTCCATCGCTCTTCAACAGAAACCTGTGCGCCGTGCGCCATCATTCGGCCACGACCGTAAGTGATTGTGTGGAAAATCTGGCCTTCAGGCAATAGTTTTACGCGGCCCAGATTGTAAGGCGGCACGCCGAGAAATACTTTCCCAACCGGCCCATCGCCTTGGCCTGTTTCGCCATGACAATGCACACAGTAAATTGCAAAAAGTACTTTTCCCTGATTCAGAACATCGGTCGTTGAATCGAGTGGATTGAAAACCGTCCTGCCGGCATAGTCAGCGCTGTCCTTATGAACACGATATGGCAAATATCCATCTGCACTTCGCTTCACGGTATTCGGCACCGGCTCACGCATGTTGATAGAATAAGGGTTATTCGTATTAGTATTGTAATACTCGCCAAGGCCATCCTCCCTGTTGCTGAGCCATGAGCCGGCATTCTCATCTGTGATTTGCGTTAATGGCTCGTAAGCTACCGAATGATACATATTAGGTGCGTATTCCAGTCCCTGAAAATCATTTTTCGCTTTGCAGGACCAAAGAGAGCTCACCAGGGCAATAAGTAATATGTAATGGATATTACCTCTATTCATCATGATTACCATTAGTCAAATACTCGTTCATTTACTTCTTCTACATGCGTCTGCGCAAATATTTTTTTGATAGCTTCTGCAGAAAGCTTGTTTTTTG
>JBGSYX010000519.1:0-3490 GCA_041750735.1 Cyclobacteriaceae bacterium | reverse complement strand
ACTTAGTTGTAAGGAATCACAATTTCATTTGGAAGGCAAAAATCTATCGCTTGAAGGATATTAAAGAAGTTGTTTTTGAGACACAAGGCAAACAACCAAATTGTATGAGAATAATTACGAATGACTTCAGAAATAAACTATTTCCAGCAGGGACATTGAGAGATAAAACTTGGCTTGACTTAAAGGACGAACTTGAAGCAAAAGGTGTGACAGTTAGAAATGAATGCATATAGTGACAAGAAAAAAACGAGGAATGACACGGGTTTTGCGTCCTGCGCGCTGGCGTGCAAACTTGGAGTTTTGTGCTTCTATTCAAGTTCAGTACCGACAGACAGTTTTGTGCTTTAAAACCCGCCTGAACGCAAAGCCCGAAACCGTTAAGCGCGGCACTTTTATGGGCTTTCGGTGATTAAATTGCAGGAAGAATCGATAAATACAATAAATGAAAATATCCATAGTCGGAATGGGAAATGTAGGCTCCACACTCGCCTACACCCTCATGTTGAAAGGCCTGGCCGACGAGCTAGCGCTGATCGATAATAATGTGGTCAAAGCCCAAAGCGATGCCGCTGATCTGACACATGCGCTCACGTTTACCCATCATATCACTACTATCAACGGTGGTGATTTGTCTGTTTCCAAAGATTCAGACATCCTTGTTCTTGCCGCTTCAGTTCCATGGAAACCAGAGTACAAATCGCGATTTGATCTTGCCCCCGGGAACCTCGAAATCCTAAAAAACATACTACCCGAATTAGCGCGACAAAGCCCAAAAGCGATCCTTATTGTCATTACCAATCCATTGGATGTAATGACCTATTTTGCCATTCGCTACAGCAGGTTTCCCTGGCAGCGCGTACTTGGTGTGGGCACGCTGATCGACAGCGCCAGATTCCGGCAGGCGCTATCAGAAGGTTATCAAATCCATCCCGATGACATTCGGGCATATATTCTTGGCGAGCACGGCGATTCCCACTTTCCGGCTATCAGCGCGGCTTATACAGGCGGCGTAAAAATCGAAGATTCCAGGGAGATCGATCAGATATTGATAAGTTCCCAGATATCCGCACATAATATTGTTGCGGGTAAAGGCTACACAAACTTTGCCATTGCTATGGCAACATCGCTGGTCATAGAAAGTGTGGTACACGACGAAAAACGAACCATGCCGCTCAGTACACTGGTGCACAATTTTGCCGGAGTGTCTGATGTTTGTGTGTCAATTCCAGTGGTTGTTGGTAAAAGCGGAATTACCCAGCGTCTTCATCTTGAGCTTAATGAAAAAGAGAAGAAGCTCTTCCAAACCTCTGCGTCGCTTGTAAGAAGAGAAATCGACAAATTAGTCGAACACAGTCGGAATGACCTGGCCCAGTAGTTCAAACATCTGTTCCACTTGCGACCTTGTATTACGCTCTATGGATAATTCAGGGAGTTCGGATGCCTTAAAGAATTTCACATCGGTGGTTTCAATACCAGTTTTAACATCCCCATCTATTTCTTCGCAGAGGAAAAATAACTTATACACATAGTAAATATCAGGTGGGTGTGGATGACATCGCTTATCCAACACGGCAAGTAATCGCGAGGCTTTCACATGCAGTCCGGCCTCTTCGCGGACTTCCTTCACCACCATTTCCGACGGACTATAGCCCACATCGGCCCAGCCACCCGGCAATGCCCATTTCCCATCATGAAGTTCGCGAACGAGCAGTATTTCATCACCGCGAAAAATTACCCCTCGGACATCGACTTTTGGTGTGAGGTAACCTTTTTCACGTCCAAATAACTCCTGGACTTTTTCCATATTCATAGACGAGTATTCTGCCACAATCTCAGCGCTGAGATCCAGTAACTGTTCATACCTTTCCTTATCGTAAATGTTGGTGGAATAGGTGAGGCCGGCCTGTGCCATCGACTGAAGCTGATGAGCAATTTTCAACCATTGATGTTTGGAATACATAATGAAATGAGGTTCGCGTAAAAGCCCAAAAAACCACATTTTCAGCAAGAATCATAACGATTTGCCAGATTATTGATTAATTTTGACAACATCAGAATTACGACCAATAAGGCTATGCTGAATGAGATAAAAGAGATTCCGGATAAAGCCGAGAAGATATTATACACCACCAAGAATATTCAACTGCCGCTCAATGTGCCATACATTGGCATGGGTTCTTCCTACTTTGCCGGAATGGTTATGTATTATGCCGGTGTACCCATACAACTGTCCCGCGCATCCGAATATTATAATTACCTGTCAGGTAAAAAAATCCGCGATCTGGGCGTACTAATCTCGCAATCGGGCAGAAGCAGTGAAGTGATCTGGTGCCGCGACCTTTTCAAGAAATTTTACGCTATCACCAATGTTGTTAAAAGTCCATTGTGTGTGGCTACTAACCTGGAGCGCGTATTTCCAATCCTAGCCGGACCTGAAACGAGTTCTTCGACTAAGACTTACATCAACACACTCATTACGCTATACAACGGCTTAGGAATTGATCCAACACCAGCTGTGGAAATACTGCGGGATAAGATGTATGACTACGAAACATGGGGCAAGCAGACCGCAGAATTGGTTTATGAAATCATCATTTCGAAAAATTATAAAGGCACCTACATCATCGGTAACGGCCCTAATATCGGCACTGCCCATCAGGCGGCACATATCCTGAGTGAATCCACCAAGTACCCGTTTATCGGAATGTCCGTGTCGGAATATGACCATGGACCAAAGGAGACAGCAAAAGATAGCGTCGTGATCGTTATTGAATCAGACGGTGTATCATATCGCCGTACGCAAAAACTTTTTGAACTCGTAGAAAATGCCGGGGCTCACGTGTTTTATTATTCAGAAAAAGATGTTTCTGAAAAACTATCACCTATTACTTCCGCAATACCACTGATGTTTATGACTTATTATCTCACGAGGTTATTTCGTATTCCGAAACCATTCATCGTGGGTTCAAAAGTCACTGAAAGCTAGAATATCTCCTGTATTATTTCTTATTAACATCCAACACAAATGCAGCGCATCGGAGTTTTGGATTTTCTCTTAAGTGAAAAATCCGTCCCAATCATTGACGTCCGATCGCCTGGAGAATTTGCCGAGGGGCATATCCCAGGAGCAATAAATCTACCGCTGTTTAATGATGATGAACGCGCTATAGTAGGCACTACCTACACTCGTATCGGCAAGCCTGAAGCGCTCGACCTGGGCCTTGAAATCGTTGGGCCTAAAATGAATATGCTGGCTAAGACTGCCCGATCATATGCTGCACATGGAAAACTGAAAGTACATTGTTGGCGGGGTGGTATGCGCAGTGAAAAAATGGCTTGGCTATTTGAGTTGGTTGGCTTGCAGACCACTGTACTTGAGGGTGGTTATAAAGAATACAGGCAGGAATTGCTTAAAGCTTTTGAATCCATTAAAACTCTGATAGTACTTCATGGACCGACGGGCAGTGGTAAAACCATGATTCTGCAGGAA
>JBGSYX010000518.1:0-3116 GCA_041750735.1 Cyclobacteriaceae bacterium | reverse complement strand
GTGAGATTAAGGGTTCTACTTCTGTTCTATTGGAACAGTCCTCCACTATTGCTTATAACCTGGATGTAGAATTTACGGATGGCAGATTCACGATTCCGGCGTGCTATTACGAGTTTGCTTTGCGATATCCCAAACCGGACGGACAACTGTTCAGAGGCTTTGTGGAAGGGTCTGCCGATAAGATTTTTGAAAGCACCAACAAGGGGCAGAATTTTAATAAATGATAGCTTATTAATCCATGATATAACGCATGGAGATTATGTCCTTTGGGGCAGATTTTTGCATTTTTATTAATAACTTAATTCCCAAATACTACCCACATGAAAAGCTCAGCCAGGCAAAAAATAATCATCGAGGACGACCGTACCGGAATAGAAAAGGAAACCCTCAAGCGGGCATTTCTGGACAATTTGTACTATATCCAGGGATGCATTCCAGAGTTGGCTACCCGCAACGATTACTATATGGCGCTGGCCTACACGCTTCGCGATCGTATGTTGCACCGCACGCTCAATGTGGTTCGTGAATACATCCGAAAAAAAAGTAAACTCGTGGCTTACCTGTCGGCGGAATTCCTTGTAGGGCCGCGTCTTGGGAATAATCTCATTAACCTTGGGCTTTATGAAAAATTTGATGAAGCGCTTCGCGAATTAGGCCTCAACATGGAAGATCTTTTGGAGCAGGAGGAAGAACCAGGTCTTGGAAACGGAGGCCTCGGGAGGCTCGCCGCCTGCTTTCTTGACTCCATGGCGACGCTGGATATTCCGGCAATTGGATACGGAATCAGGTATGAATTTGGTATTTTCGACCAGCAAATCAGGGACGGATGGCAGGTGGAGATTACTGATAAATGGCTAAAATTCGGGAATCCCTGGGAAGTGGCCCAAGTAAATTTGTCACAAATCGTGAAGTTCGGCGGGCGAACACGAAGCTATTACGACGCAAAAGGCCGCTATTGCTCTGAGTGGATCCCTGAATACATCGTAATCGCCATACCATACGACACCTCCATTCTTGGCTACGGCACCCATACCACCGCCGTACTTCGCCTGTGGAAAGCCGAAGCCAGTGAATCTTTCGATTTCCAATTATTCAACAAGGGCGATTATTACGGAGCAGTAAATGATAAAGTCATTTCAGAGAATATTTCGAAAGTACTTTATCCAAATGATGAACAGGTAAAAGGAAAAACGCTTCGACTCGAGCAGCAGTATTTTTTCTCCTCGGCGTCATTACAGGATATGATGCGAATTCACTGCACGGAAGATAAGGGGGCCGTGGAATTGTTTTACAATAGTTTTACCATTCAGCTAAACGACACCCATCCGGCCATATCCGTGGCTGAATTGATGCGCATATTGATCGATGAGCATCACCTCGATTGGGACCGGGCATGGGATGTCACGACCAGATCGATAAATTATACCAATCACACCCTCCTGCCCGAAGCGCTTGAGCGCTGGTCTGTAAGCCTTTTTGGAAGGATATTGCCACGGCATCTGGAAATCATTTATGAAATAAATTACCATTTTCTCAATGTAGTACGTGGAGCTTTCCCCGGTGATGACGACCGTTTGAGCCGCATGTCAATTATTGAAGAAGGCAGCGAAAAATATATCAGAATGGCGCATTTGGCGTGTGTGGGCAGTTCGGCTATCAACGGAGTTGCAGCGCTGCATACGGAATTATTGAAATCTGGAATTCTGCGCGATTTCTATGAATTATGGCCGCATAAGTTCAGCAACAAAACCAACGGTGTCACGCCGCGCCGCTGGGTAGTGCTTAGTAACAAGCAACTTACCAAACTCATCAGTGAAAAAATCGGAGACTCATGGATCAAAAACCTGCATGAATTGCGGAGCCTTGAAAAATATGCTGAAAATCCAGCCTTTCAAAAGCAATGGCAAGCTTGCAAAAACGAAGTGAAAGAAAGCCTCGCGGATTATATATTCAACCATATTGGTATCGAGGTTGACCCGAAATCGATGTATGACGTGTTGGTAAAACGAATCCATGAGTATAAGCGCCAGCACCTGAAAGTGCTGCATATCATCAACCTGTACAATCGCATTAAGGAAAATCCTGCTGCTGATGTGGTGCCACGAACTTTCATTTTCGGCGGAAAAGCTGCGCCCGGCTATTATATGGCCAAGCTCATAATAAAACTGATAACCTCCGTAGCAAAGGTTGTCAATAATGATCCTGACGTTGGCGATAAACTCAAAGTGGTTTTTATTCCTAATTTCAGTGTGAAAATCGGTCAACGCATCTATCCGGCAGCCGATCTGTCGGAACAAATATCTACAGCGGGCAAAGAGGCATCTGGAACGGGTAACATGAAATTCACCATGAATGGTGCGCTGACAATCGGCACACTGGATGGCGCCAATATTGAAATCAGGGAAGAAGTTGGTGAAGAAAATTTCTTCCTTTTTGGCTTAAAAACGGAAGAAGTTGCTTCTCTGAAAGCTGCCGGTTATAATCCACAAAGTTACTATGAGCAAAACGCCGGATTGCGCAAGATTCTTGAAATGATACGAACAGGATTTTTCTCGTCAAAAAACCCTGATTTATTCAAACCATTGATAGATAGTCTTTACTATCAGGATGACTATATGCTGCTGGCAGATTACCAGTCCTATATCGAGTGCCAGGATGATGTGGATAAGGTGTATAAAAACCAGAGAAAATGGACGGAGATGTCTATTCTCAATGTGGCTCGAAGTGGTAAATTCTCCAGCGACCGCACAATCCGTGAGTATTGCACGGATATTTGGAAAGTTAAGCCAGTGCAGGTGAATATTCCGGCCTACAACCCGAAAGAACAGGCAAAAATAAAACTGACGCCGCCGGAAAAGTAGGATTAGAACCCGATGGCATTGCGAACTTTCTGAAGTACAGGAAGCCCTATAGCGCGGGCTTTTTCCTCACCTTCTTCCAGTTTCCTGATCAGTTCGACAGTATTTTCCATGAAGTAATTGAATATCCTTCGTTGCTCACTCATGGTGTCGCGGATCACTTCAAACAACGCCTGCTTGGCGTGGCCGTAGCCGTAGTTGCCACCTTCATAGTGAAGGCGCATCTCTGCGACTTGAGACTCGGTAGCGAGCAGTTTA
>JBGSYX010000517.1:0-2317 GCA_041750735.1 Cyclobacteriaceae bacterium | reverse complement strand
TTTAGTGATAACAATCTGTGGTGGTCGAATGACTGTGTCTTCCAGTACAGCCACCACATCTCCTATTAATTGGTCGGTGTTGATTTTTACTGCATAACGGGTCTTATGCTTGATCAGCTCCCATAGCTCTTTAAATTCGGGTTTAAGCATGTACTCTTTTCGTAATTGGGCGACTCCCCTCTTCCGGGCATTGGCAAGTTTTGGTGGTAGACCTTCCACACCAAACTCCTTTTCGATTTCAGACTGGTATTGGCTTACATATTTCTCAAAATTCTCGTTAGCAATAACAGTTAGAACATTCACATGCTCATCTCGTACTCTGTCCCCGTTTTGGTTTACAGCCAGCCGTATACCCCGTCCGATCTGTTGACGCCTCTCCCGTTCGGTGCCAACTTCACGAAGGGTACAAATTTGAAAGATATTAGGGTTATCCCAGCCTTCCCGTAAAGCGGAATGCGAAAAAATAAAACTGGTTGGTTCCTCAAACGAGAGTAACCGCTCTTTATCTCGCATGATCAGATCGTAAGCAAGACGATCTTTTTCTGATTCACCCGTGCGGCTGTCTTCTAGGACAATCTCACCAGTTTTGGTTCGTCGAGAAGCGAAATAGGCTGCCTGGACTTTTTCCGGATCAATGTCCTTCCAATCACTATTCTTTTTCAAGTCATTGAATGCTTTGTTAAATATTCTCCGGACCAACCCATCCTGACGTGCATAGTTATCAACCCGGTCAATAAAAAACAGGGACAGGACTTTAATACCTGAGTCTTTTAGTTTTGTATGCTTGCGGAAGTGTTCCCCGATGGTATAACGAATTTGGGCATCAAAGATTGCTTGTTTATCAGCACCCCGGGTTTCTCCCAGGCGTAATTCTGTTCCGTTGCTGAACACGACACAACTATCAATCGCGCTGATTTCTTCGACTATAAAATCTGCATATTCTGGCCGGTTGGCTTTTTCTTCCAATGAATCACCGGGGCGGACGGTTACAATCTGTTCTTTTACTCCTCCCCCAGCCATTAGTTTATGAACGGCAATTCTGGCAGTGATGGTCTTCTTTTCAGTTTTAATATCATCTAAACGCAAAAACGCTTGGCTTTCGTCTTGTTCTTCTTCTGTTCCGGCAACCTCAATCCGCTTTACCAATCCTTGACGGTACGCTTCTGCTGGAGTCAGGCGATAAACAAGATTGTATGGATTTCGGTGGGTAGCAGAATAGCGCAGTGCAAACAATGGATTGAGAGCAGCCAACGCTGCAATACGTAATTCACTCTCCATATTTTGCGGTTCATCTAAAATCAGAATCGGCCTGGCAGCCTGGACTAAATGGATCGGGGCTTCACCCTGTAATCGATCTGTGGTTTGGTTAATGACATTGCTGGCTTTGTTAAAAGAGTCGATTGTCATTACCATAATTTCGATGCTATCTGACAGTGCAAATTGTCGTACCTGGGACAAATTAGCCGAGTCGTAAGTGTAGTAGCGACAAGGGGCGTTGTCATAGAGTTCACGCAGGTGTTTTTCGGTTATCTTGAGTGTCTTTAATACGCCTTCTCGAATAGCCACGGAAGGCACGACAACAATGTATTTACGTAACCCATATCGACGGAATAGCTCGAAGGCGGTTCGCAGATAAACATAGGTTTTACCTGTGCCGGTTTCCATCTCGATGGAGAAATTTAAAAATCGGGCAGTTAATCGACCATCAACGACTTCTATCTCTTTCTCAATGGCATTAAGTTCATCATCAATCGGCAATCCGTTTTCTGTTTGGACTTTTTGAAGGTTCCTTAGCAAATCTTCTTCGCTTAAGTCAAGTCTATTAGCGATAGCTGCCAGGCTGGATTTTGAAGCGAACCTCAATTCGGTCTGGTTGCGGGGTTGGCCCTCAAGGATATTGGCTATACTCTCGATAGCCCTGATTTGGAATTCCTGGTTGGCGTCGAATTTAAATTGCATGTCAAATAGTCTTTAAACGACACTGCAAAGCGAGGTTGGCAGCGGTTTCGTCATCCAGGGCAGTATCACGGCAAATGATCAAATCATCTGCTTTGAGATTTAGTGGGCGTAGGTCATCAAGTTTAATAGACCTTGCTAAAGTGATATAGAAAAATTGGCCTTTATCTGGGTCTTTCACCACGGAAATATTCTCAACATCACTCTTTTCTATGGTGATGTCCAACCCTAATCCTTCTTTGATCGCGACCTCGTAAATTACGTTTCCTTCTTCCCAGTTTTCAACTAGCGGATCAGTAAACATTTCTATTTGTCGGGCGTAACTCTGTGCATCATCCACATTATCTCCCTTCCACTGATG
>JBGSYX010000516.1:0-8663 GCA_041750735.1 Cyclobacteriaceae bacterium | reverse complement strand
TTGCGCTCATTCAGCGGGAAATACTTTAAAACCTAATACAAAAAACCGAACAGCCAGATTGGAATTTTTTCCCCAAAACCAGCCTCTATGTCATCAGCGGCCACCAGGTAATCCTTTTGATTCTTCACTTGCGAGTCTCCTTTCCCCTTTCCACCAACCTCGATCGTGAGATCTCCAATGGCGAAATCACCAAAGTCAGGTAATTCCACCTTCATAGAGGTATTGATCAACTGATTCAAAAGAAAGGTTTCCCTGATATTTCCAACATCCGGTCGCTCCCTGAGCGCAAATGAGAGATTGGTATTCTCCAGAAAAAGTTTATCCGGTTTTTGAAGCGTTGAAACTCCTTTTCCTGTCGCACTCAACGCATTAAGAAGACGGGCATCTTTGAGCTGATAAATGTATTGATAGACGCTATCCCTGCTTAAATCCAATTTAGCTGCAAGTGCAGAAATGTTTGGTTTGAAGGGCACTGATTCTGCTATAACACTTAGTAGCCGTTTCACCTTAACAGCAGTACCTGAGTTGTACGATGCAATATAGGCGAGATCAGACTCTAGAATGGTATTTATTACCTGGTTCAGTTTCAGATGGTAAGTTTCTTCACCTTCTGCTATTATAGGGAGATAGCCAACTTTGAGATAATTGTGAAATACGGGAAGTATCCGGAAGTCTTCCGTAATCATCCGGCTTAGTTCCACATGGTGGCTTCTTATGGTATCCAAGTCAACGACATCATGATTGATCCCCTTAGTAAAAAGCAGATATTCACGAAAAGACATCCCGGCCAGCGAGTAGCTTATTACTCTTCTACTCAGATCAGCTTCGCCTCTGTAGATATCCAACGCCGACGAAGCAGAAAAGACAACCTGCATTTCCGGCAAGCCATCATAGATGTTTTTTAGTTCCACCGACCAGCCCGGGTATTTATGGACCTCATCGATCATGAGAATCTTTCCGCCGAGTTTAAACCAATCGTTTGCTGTATCGAGTAATGTGTGGTTATAAAACCAGGTGTGGTCCGCAGTGATATAGAGTGCAGTATTTGTGTGCGCCAAATCGAATTTTAAATGCTGCAATAGAAGCGTCGTTTTTCCAGAACCTCGTGGTCCCTTGATGGCGATCATCCGTTGATTCCAGTTGATTTGTTGATGCAGATATCTGCGAAAAATATTACTGACAGGCCGCAAAAGATTTTCCTGAAACTCGATAAGCGACTCCATATTATGTCGAATGCTTTCGACAAATATATATGTTTTATGTCGATTTGTTTAGACATTACGTCAAATCCTCCACTTATTCTGCAAAAAGTAGTCTGTGTTATCCCTTTTTTACCCCCTGTAATTTTTGTTTTAACCCCAGCATTGATGGAACTTTAGCATATATTTTTTAACCCAGCACTCGTGAGAGGTACTTTTAAATTTTTAGGTGATAAAAGGGTATTGAGCCAATTCCGCAATGTCCCAATGGAAAGAATGACGCACCTATTTTTTAAATCAGTGTTTATTCTTGGTGTTTTCTTAGCGTTAGCAATTGAATTGAAGGGTCAGAGTCCTGCCAAAATTCTTATCAAAACTGGAGGCTATCCGGTATTCAACGATGGTGTATATCGGGGTTACATTTTTTGTTTTGAGTGGGAAAGGGCCTTTAAAGGCAGTCGTTACTTTTCATCAGGTTTTCGTTCAGATTATGTACACATCCCATTTTACGAACAATATTCAGGACACCTCATTGCTTTGGGAGTAGGGTATGAATTTAAGTATTACCCTCTCAGAAATATAAAAGGTTATTTATTGAACGGTCCGTTCGTGGGGTTATTTCCCTACTATTATCTACCGATCAACAAGTCTTACCGTTACGGACCCGGTCTTGGAGCAAATCTGGGATATCAGCAAAGGATAGGTAAGAAATTAGCCTTGTCGGCAGAACTAAATATGGTTTATATGAAGAATTTTAATGAACAGGTTCCAATGGGGAATCCAGATGATCATTATTTTAATCTTCTTCCTCAGGTAAAGGTTGGCTTAAGGTTTTAGGCAAATTCCAGGGAGGCAATTACTGTAGTTATTGATGACGCGCTGTCAATTATTCCCGTGGAAGGTTTCTTCGTAAAGAATAATGTGAATCCTGAAAATCAGATTGTCAAAACGCATTATTTGTTTTAATAATGTTTTAACCTAAAAATAAAAAAGGCAGTTACAAAATTGTAACTGCCTGATTTTCAAGAGCCCCCTGTCGGGATCGAACCAACGACCTACTGATTACAAGTCAGTTGCTCTACCAGCTGAGCTAAGGAGGCATATCATTATTTACTATCTTTCTCTCCAGCTCAGCTGGTGCTGCCCTGCAGTCCGGCGCCTCCCTGTAATGATCCACCGGATCATTTCTTTACGGTCGGCCCTCAGCTGAGCTAAGGAGGCATTCGCCTTTAAAAAGCGAGTGCAAAACTAATCTGCAAAATTAAGATTCAAAACTTATGCAATGTTTTTTTGTCACTATTCAGATATTACTGATGACTTTCAATTGCTCCTTCAGATTTTTCAATTCTGCATTAGCTTCGTCAATTTTTACCTGAAATTCCCTTTTTAGTCGGTCCGCATTTTTTGACGATGTAAAGAAGTCAATATTGTTCTTCCATATATTAACGTCATTTTCTAACGTTGAGATTTTCCGCCTAAGTACTCCCTCCTTCTTTTGAATCAGCCTGTCGGCACCAGGACCATACGATGAGGGGTTGAACTGAGCCATGAACCGCAACTTGTGTTTCTCATTTTCTGAAATCCCTGCCACCCCGGTTATCTTTTCAATTGCCTCGGTGTATCGCCGCTGGATACTTTTAATATTTTCTTTGGGAACAAATCCTATTTCAGCCCATGCTGATTCAATAGCTTTTACTCTTGCCATGTCAATCGTTCCTGCCTTCGACATTTCCTCCAATTCACCACACAGTGCAGCTTTTTTTGCCAGATTTTCATTATACTCCTGCTCTGCGTGTTCTGATTTCGACCTGCGGCGTGAGAAAAAGTGATCACAGGCCTTTTTAAACTTATTGAAAATTTCGTTCCGGAATTTTTCAGGGACTGGGCCAATTTCTTTCCATCGGACCTGTAGCTTTTTCAATTCCTCAGACGCACTTCTAAAATCTTCGCTATCCTTTAGGGCTTCTGCTTTGTCAAGTAGTTCCTGCTTCAAACGAAGGTTTTCCTTTCGTTCTTCTTCGATCATTTTGAAGAAGGCGCCTTTTTTGCCAAAGAAGGCTTTAAAAGCAGACCAAAACTGTCTATTAATCTTTTTAGCTTTTTCTTTTGGAATGCCTCCTATTGCCTCCCAATCTTTCTGTAACTGAATTATTTCTTTGGTTTTCTCATTCCACTCCGTAATCCGGTCGGAGTCAAACGAGGAAAACGCGACTATTTTTTCGGCGATGGCTTCCTTTGCGATTAGGTTTGCTTTGAGCGTCTCCTTAAGATTTTCGTAATGTTCCTTTCTGCGAATGTAAATTTTGTCAGAAGCTGCTTTAAAACGCTCCCAAATAGCATCCTGCGCCTCAAGCGGAACCGGACCGATGTGCTTGAATTCCTCATGGAGATCGTTGAGTTGACGAATAAGTTCTCCCAAGTCTTCACCTGCGGCAAGTTGTTCTGCTCTCTCACATAACTCAATCTTCAGATCATAATTTTTCTTGCGGTCAAGTTCTTTAAGTTCAAAATAAATACTCCTGTTGTCATAGAATCGATCGAGCAGGGCATTATAATTCGCCCAAAGATTCTTGAGTTGAGCTGATGGTACCGGGCCGATTTCACGCCATGTAGTTTGTATATCCTTAAGTACTTTCAGGCTAGAGCGAGTTTCTTCCGAGTCAACTACATCACGCAGTCTGTCCAACAATGCTTGCTTCTTCTGAAGATTGTCCTCTTTGGAAGCTTCGAGGTTATTCAGGAATTGATTCCTGCGATCCCTTAGTTTGTCATGGGCTTTTTGAAACCGCTGATCCAACTCGTCAGTCTTGTATTCAAATCCGTCTTTTTCTCCGCCATCTTCAATGTATTTGTCATAGGCAGCTTTGCGTTCATCAGAGAGGAGGTCATCGTACGACTTCTTTGTTTCTTTTAAAATCCGACCAATGAGACTGAAATTGTCATCGCCAACCAGGCTTTCCACGACTTGTACCAATTGCTTTTTGGTATAATTGGAATAATCCAGATGTTGCTCTACCTCAACCTCTTCAGCATGCTCACCCTCCTCTGAATGAGAATCTGACTCATGAATCTCCTGGGCATCTTCAACTGTCTGGGAAACGACTGGGATTTCTACACTTTCATCCGCACTTACCTTTGCTTCAGTCTGATCCTTTTCCCCTGTTTTCTTGTCATTTACTTTTTTTCTGGCGGGAGCTACTTTTTTGGCTTTGGGCACCGCTGCATTTACGATTTCTTCCTGAATTTCAGCGCTGTCAGTAGTGTCGACATCCTCCTGACTTTTCGGGATAGAATCCGTTTGATCGATTGGCTCATTGGTGCTTTCGCCCGGTTCTGTCATTCCTTCATTTTCGGTTGCCAGTTTTTCTTTTTCTTCAATTTTCATAACAAGTCAGTTTGTAAAGGTTAGTTCAACCTCGGATCAACGGGAAAATTGGATATAATCCTGTATTTCCCGCCCATAGTATTCAGTATTTCCTTCCACAAGGAATCAACATTCGTATCCAGAATTTGTTCGACGTGTGCATTGCGACAGATTATCCATGAATTAAGCGCCATTTCGCTTTCCAATTGGCCGGAACCCCAGCCGGAATACCCTACGAAAAACCTGATTTCATCGGTGGATAACAGCCCATTTTCAAGACAAGCAACCATCTGTTCAAAATTACCACCCCAATAAATTCCCGTCTTCACCTCAAGCCCTCCTTCAATCAGGGAATTATTACAATGGATAAATTGCAACATATTTTGCTGAACAGGCCCGCCAATGAATACTTCGTCCAACCTGCTGACACTGTCTAAAAGCTGGTGGATGGCCACATTTGCCGGTTTGTTGAGAACAAATCCAAAAGAACCCTCCTCATTATGCTCGCACAGCAGTATTACAGTCCGTGAAAAATTGGGATCCCTCAAGAAAGGCTCAGATATAAGCAAGTCGCCTTTTTGTGGCTCTAATTCACCTTGCTTATAGTTAAATAACTCCATTAGCTTTCCGAAGATATGGTCAAAATTAATAATATGTTTGAAGATTATGGCTATCGGCTGGATTTTCCATTAAAATTTCAAATGAACATTTTACCTTCATTCTCGATTGTTGAGAACAATAATACTAATTTCGAATCCCTCAAATTTTGCTGATCAAAGGCAATGGAAAAAAACAGAATTAAATGATGGTTGATATATCTCAAGTCCGACAGGACTATTCACACGCTAAGCTCAGCGTAAAACATGTTGACCAGGATCCAATAGCTCAGTTTAATAAGTGGCTGAATGAAGCCATTGAATCCAACTGCCTTGAGCCGACCAGCATGACTGTTTCTACCGTAAGCTCAGAAAACACACCATCAAGTCGGTTAGTGCTGTTAAAGGGTGTCACCGGCGGCAAATTCGTATTCTACACCAATTATCAGAGCAGGAAAGGGTCACAGTTGGCTGCTAATCCGGCGATATCGGTGGTATTTTTCTGGCCGGAACTAGAGCGCCAGGTAAATATCGAAGGAAAAGCCACAAAATGCCCGCCAGAGGATTCTGATGCTTATTTTCAGACGCGACCATGGAAAAGCAGAATCGGCGCCAGGATATCGCCCCAAAGTCAACCGATCGAATCACGAACTTATCTGAAGACATTGTTCGTTCAGGAATCATCGAAATTCCTCCTTGGCCAGATACCGCGTCCGGAAAATTGGGGTGGGTATCAAATTGAGCCGCATCGTATTGAATTCTGGCAGGGTCGGCCAAGCAGGCTACACGACAGGATATTATTTACTAAGACAGGCGAAAATGCCTGGAAAATCCAACGCCTTGCCCCCTGAGCATACAGATAATATTTATTTGAAACGATATGCCTGGCCCGGTCCAGCGCTCACGAATATACCTCAACGCAATACTGGGTTAATCGTGGTGATTCCATGCTATTCGGAAGATAAAATTGTGCAATCACTTGCGAGTCTGCGCGACTGTCATCCGCCAGATTGCCATGTCGAGGTAATTATTGTTGTTAATTACGACATTCAAGAAGATAGCGCTATAAAATCATTCAATCATCAGACTGCTGATGAGATAGAACGGTGGGCTTTAGTTCACCAAACCGACCTTATATCTTTTCATGTAATCCGCGCTTTTGATTTGCCGGAAAAACATGCCGGCGTCGGTTTGGCGCGTAAAATCGGCATGGATGAGGCGGTACGGAGATTTGAGTTCATTAAAAATCATGATGGTATCATTGTTTGTTTTGATGCTGACTGCATGTGTAGCCGGAATTACCTTCAGGAAATTGAACGCTTTTACCGCAACAACAAAAAAGCTAATTGTGCCCTAATGGCTTTTGAACACAATTTGTCATCAATAGAGGATATCCGGAACCGGGCTGCCATCGTTAATTATGAGTTGCATCTTCGCTATTATGTTCAGGCTTTAAAATGCGCCCTTTTTCCATATGCCTACCATACGATCGGCTCCTGTATCACATTGAAATCGACCATTTACCAGAAACAAGGCGGAATGAATCTGCGCAAAGCCGGTGAAGATTTCTATTTTCTTCAGAAGCTTTTTCCATTGGGCGGGGTTCTAAACCTCACTCATGCAACCGTTTATCCGTCTGCCAGGCCTTCGCACCGCGTTCCATTCGGTACAGGCAGGTCGATGCTCCAGATGTTGGAGACGAATCAGGAAGAATCCTTTTTCACCTACCATCCAGAAATATTTATGGAATTACGGCGATTCTGTGAGGCTGTACCATTGTTATGGGGACGCAACAACACCAAATTTCTCGATTCGCTTGGTTCAGCTATAAGGGATTACCTTAACTCAATTTCTTTTTTTGAAAAAGCAGAAAAAATCCATCGCAATAGCACTAGCGAAAAACAATTTGTCAGTTCATTCTTCGCCTGGTTCAATGGATTTTTAGTATTGAAATTCGTCCATTTTGCCAGAGATCATCACCATGGAAAAATCGAAATTATGGAGGCGTGTTCCTGGATATTAACTAAACTTTTGGATCATCCTATTCCTGAAACAAAGGAATCGATGCTGTATCTATTGCGTAACCTTGATCGCTTAGAATAAATTGTGAAGGTCCTTGACACCAGGTGTCGTAGACGTTGTGAATCCCTCGCCGTATTTCGAGCCGATCCGATGTCCGAATTCCTTTGCACGGGCTTCTATGAAACCGAGAAAGCCTGGATCTGATATGAAGGTATTTGGTTCGCTGCTTTCCGGATCAAAAAACTGGGATTTAAACGCCATAATCGAATCGAATTTCTTCTGCCAGAAGCCTGATATATCGACAATAAAATCCGGCTCGATATAATCGGTTTGTATGAAATGATAAAGCTTTTTAGCTCGGTATGGGGTTTGTTCCCTTCCTTCCAATTCCGTGTGGATCTTGGCCAAACCGGATTTAAAAAATGCCTGTTGAATAAGTTCTGCTGCTTTCGGATGATCCGGATGACGATCTTTTACCGCATTGGCAAGTATGATTGAAGGCTGGTATTTGCGGATCATTTTGATGATTTCTAACTGATGATCCCAATCATTCTGAAACTTGATATCTGCAAATCCAAGGTTTTCACGAATTTGAATGCCGAGTATTTCTGCTGCTGCGTCAGCCTCCTTCATTCTCAATTCCGGATTTCCACGAGTTCCCATTTCACCTTTGGTAAGGTCGATGATGCCGCATTTGTAACCACCCGCCACGTGTGAAGCTATGGTCCCTGAACAAGACAGCTCAGCGTCATCTGGATGGGCAGCAAATACAAGAATATCCAGTTTCATGGAATTTGAATGCTATTACGCGCTTTCCTGTTCAGCCAACCAACGCTCAGCGTCAAGGGCAGCCATGCAACCGGTGCCGGCAGCGGTAACAGCCTGACGATAAACTTTGTCTTGTGCATCACCGGAAGCAAATACTCCGGGAATGTTTGTGCGTGTTGTTCCTTGTTTGGTAATGATATATCCTGCGTCATCCATGTCCAGATACCCCTTGAATATTCCAGTGTTTGGCTCATGGCCGATGGCTACGAAAAATCCCTTTATAGGAATAGTAGTTGTCTTTCCAGTTTCAACATTTTTCAGCCTTACAGCCTCAACTTCTTTTTCTCCAACAATTTCATCGGTCACAGAATGCCAGTGTATTTCAATATTAGGCATATTTATTACCCTGGCCGCCATGATCTTAGAGGCTCTAAGTACATCCCTTCGCACGATCATGTGCACTTTTTTACACAATTTTGCGAGGTAACTGGCTTCTTCGCACGCAGTATCTCCTCCGCCTACTATGGCGACTTCCTGGCCTTTAAAGAAAAATCCGTCACAGACTGCGCATGCTGAAACGCCTTTACCATTCAATTTCTTTTCAGATGGGATACCGAGCCATTTAGCTGAAGCTCCAGTGGCAATGATGATAGACTTAGCAGTAATTTTTGTTTCTTCATCAACAATCGCTTCAAAAGGATATTTTTTCAAATC
>JBGSYX010000515.1:0-2256 GCA_041750735.1 Cyclobacteriaceae bacterium | reverse complement strand
AACGTCTTCTCTTCCTGGACTATGATGGTACACTTATTGGATTTTTCACTGATCCAAATGCCGCAAAACCCGACCCTGCACTCATCCGAATACTTAAAAAACTAGCTGCAAACGAACGAAACCGTGTGATTATAATCAGTGGTCGCGATAAAGGTACCCTCGACCGATGGTTGGGTCATTTGAACATCCATATCGTCGCAGAGCATGGCGTATGGCTGCGGGTGAAAAAAGGGAACTGGGAATCAATGGCTCATCTCCAGGGCGAATGGAAAAGCGATTTCAGGCCAGTGCTTGAAACATACGTGGACCGCACACCTGGATCATTCATTGAGGAAAAAGATTTTTCCCTGGTCTGGCATTTTCGCAAAGTTGAACCCGGGCTTGGTGAACTCCGCTCCCGCGAACTCACAAGTCATTTGAAATACCTCACGACCGGCAAAAATCTGAACGTACTCGAAGGCGACATGGTCGTGGAACTGAAAAATGCCGATGTAAACAAGGGTATCGCCGCGCAGAGGTGGCTCAGTAATCGCGATACCGGATTTGTAATGGCCATCGGAGACGACTGGACAGATGAGGATACTTTTAAGGCCATGCCCGACAATAGTGTTACCATAAAGGTCGGATCAACTACTTCTTCTGCCAAATACAATATACCTTCCGTAAAGGAGGTACGAGCATTGCTTAAATCGCTCTCAGAATTATAATCTATTGCTTCTTATAATATTTCATCGCCTCAGGGATCTGAGCATTCAAATCCTTGATCCTCGTGTCATGGGACGGGTGAGTGGACATAAACTCAGGTGGCGCTCCTCCTCCACTGTTCTTCGCCATTCGTTCCCAAAATTTCGGCGCCTCTTCCGGATTGTATCCAGCCATCGCCATGAAGATCAGGCCCATTTTATCTGCTTCGGATTCATGAAGACGGCTGAATGGCAACATAGCGCCATAATTTGACGCAACTCCATAAGCGGTATTGTAAAGAGCGCGAGTCTCATCCGGTTTACTCGCCAGGGCAACATTCAATGCCTCGCCACCCATTTGCTGCATCAGTCCCTGGCTCATTCGCTCAGCTCCATGATTGGCAACAGCGTGTGCCACCTCATGTCCCATTACTACGGCAACACCAGTTTCGTCCTGGCATATGGGCATAATTCCAGTATAAAAAACCACTTTACCTCCCGGCATACACCAGGCATTGACGATATGATCTTCGATCAGGTTAAACTCCCAGGCATAGCCGTTCAGTTGATCCGACCAGTTGTTTTGCGCCATGTATTCTTCAACCGCTTTCTGAATTCTGGTTCCTACTCTTTTAACCATTTCAGCCTGCTGCTTATTCGTAGAGAGCTTGGCGCTGTCCAGAACGGTTTTATAACTGCTGAAACTCATGGGTAAAATCTGGCTGTTCGATACCAGTGAGAGTTGTTTGCGCCCCGTCACAGGAACTGTAGTGCAGCTATAGGCAAACATCAAAAGAGGTAGAATAAAAAGGATTTTTTTCATGGGAATTATTAGTTTTCGATTGTTGATTACAAAAAAACGCTTTTTATGGGAATTGACATATATATCTAAATCAGAAGTCTCAGAAAAAATTATTGCATTACCCTTTAATTGGCGAACAGCAGTTCCTATTTTCGCCTCCAAAGTTTACTATCAATGAAAATACTCGCTATTGGCAGGAATTACGTAGATCATATCAAGGAACTCAATAATGAGCGTCCGGATGAGCCGGTTATATTCTCTAAACCCGAAACAGCGTTGCTTCAAAACAATGCGCCGTTTTACTATCCTGATTTTTCTACAAATATCCATTATGAAGTTGAGATCCTTCTCCGCATCAGCAAGAATGGTAAATACATCGATAAAAAGTTCGCTTCCAATTATTATGATGCTATTGGTATAGGGATTGATTTTACGGCAAGAGATTTACAGGATAAAGCCAAAGCCAAAGGTCTTCCATGGGATTTGGCCAAAGGTTTTAATGGCTCCGCTCCTATTTCAAAATTCATTGAGAAATCCAGATTTCCTAATATGAAGGACATCAACTTCAGCCTGAAAATCGATGACCAATTGCGCCAGGAAGGTAACACATCGCTTATGTTGTTTGACTTTGAGGATATTATATCCTATATCTCCAGGTTCATAATGTTGAAAAAAGGGGATATAATCTTCACCGGAACTCCTAAGGGCGTCGGACCTGTATCCATCGGCAACCGTCTGCACGCTTTTATCGGCAATGAAAAACTCCTCGAA
>JBGSYX010000514.1:0-15879 GCA_041750735.1 Cyclobacteriaceae bacterium | reverse complement strand
TCGCACTCCAAGTCAGTACAAGGACGATGCCCTCATTGGGAAAACGATAGACTAAGCACATCAGCTTCGTTTATCGGCCAGTGTATGGTGCCGAAGGGTATGCACTATACTCCTTTTTAGCTACTGGTTTTTCATTTCTTTTTTTATACGTTCAACGAGTTCGGAGAAAATCTTAATCTGCTCAGAATTACTTTCGGAATAATCTGCACTCATCCATTTTCTTATCTTCCATTCGTAATTTTCCTTAACGTCATTTAATAGAACCATTAATGACTTGTTACTATCTGGAATTTGAATGGCATTATTAGCAAAACCTATAAAATTTAATAATCCAATTCTCGTCAAGACATCAATGGAATTCCATGTTTTATTATCTGTCGATTTAGGAGCTCTAAACTTAGGTCCAATCCAAGTTGTTTTATTTCCACAATCTGGACATTTAGCTTCACTAACTTCTTCCTCGATTCTTTTGATGTCAAAAGCTACTTTTCGTTTGAATGCTTTTCTGCAAATACAACAGATGTACTTCGACTTGTAAGGTCGTTCTTGGATATAGTAATTTGGATTTTCTCTAATGTCCATTTTCTTTACTTGTAGCTAACTGGTGAAATATGTGCTATTAATCCATAGTCACTACTTTTTCCGTTCCGTCATACCGAACTTCGTGGTACGTTTTATCGGAGTTATCCAGAGAAGTACCGCTAGTTTCGGAAACAAACACAACATTAAAAGTCCGGTTCACAAGCATACCTTCAAATTCTCCCTGCCTCGAGCCAATCGTCAATGTCCTGCTGGCTTCCGACCATGTCATTGGAATAATGGTGTATTTCCCATCTTCATAATTGTAATTGGTGCCTTCATCTTCATATAGGTCAAATTGCGTGTCTTCACCCGTATATACATAAATTGTCAGCGGGTCTGCCGGCTTTTCAGCTGTGTATTGCAAATCAGGACCTGTAGGAATAATTGAGCCGGCTTTAATAAAAATCGGAATTCGCTCATAAGGAGCATCGGCTTCTATCACTTCTCCACCTGCATGAAATTTTCCCGAATAAGCGTCATACCAGCCGTTCGACTTCGGTAGATAGACGGAACGTGAACGAAGGCTATACGAATACACCGGATTGATAAGCAGAGCCGGCCCAAACATATATTGATCGCCAATATTAAAAACCGACGCATCATCCGCAAAATCCAAAGCCAGCCCACGCATCATGGTATAATCCTTTAGGTAAGTCCAACCGGCAAGGCTGTATATGTAGGGCATTAACTTGTACCTCAATTTATCATAATAAACCATGGAGTTGTAGGTCGGTGATCCTTCAGGGGCTAGGTTGAATATCTCGCGAAACGGCGGCTGTCCATGCGACCGGAACAGCGGCACAAACGCGCCAAACTGAAACCAACGCGTATTCAACTCACGCCATTCTTTCATATCCTCGCTCCCTTCTATTGCCCTTTCGTACCTTTTCTCCACACAAAATCCTCCGATATCCATGGTCCAGTATGGCAGTCCGGCCATCGCAAAATTGATACCTGCCGATATCTGCGATTGAATATCTTCCCATCGGGTACCTATATCACCGCTCCACGTAACAGCGCCATACCGCTGGATACCTGCAAAGCCGGAACGCGTCAGAATGAACACCCTGTCATTATTCGGCAGCGAACGTTGACCTTCATAAATGCCTTTTGCATTCTGAAGCGCGTACGCGTTGAAGTACTTCGTTGACGGGCCTAATGCTGTGGGATTCATCAGCGCTTTGCGATAGGAGATGCTGGCGTTTGACAATATGTCCGGCTCGGTGGCATCAAGCCACCATGCATCAAATCCTTTGGTGAAATAGCCTTCATTTATTTGCTCCCAGAAGAGTTTGCGGGCCTCGGCATTGTAGGCATCATAAAATGACCCGATGTATCCGGGATATATCCAGTCCCGAATGCTGTCTTCAACCGCACGTTTATACATCCACCCTTTGTCATTGAACTCCTTGTAATGATCGGTATTGATATAATATTTCGGCCAGACCGACACCATTACGTGCCCTTGAAGTTCATGAACCTGATTGACCATTCCGGCAGGATCGGGGAATCTTTCGGCATCAAATTGATGACTCCCCCACTGATCAACCGACCAATGCGACCAGTCGAGCACGATGTTATCGATGGGAATTTTCCGCTTCCTGTATTCCTTCAGCACATCGAGTAACTCATCCTGAGTCTTGTACCTCTCCCGACTTTGCCAAAAGCCCATGGACCACAAGGGCATCACCTGAGCTTTACCGGTTATCTGGCGATAGCCACTGATCACTTCATCCATCGATTCACCAGAGATAAAATAGTAACGGATATCCTTCCCCATTTCGGAAGAAAAGGAAATTTTCTCCTGCTCTTCCTTGGCAACAGGAGAAAGTGCTTTTAGTCCAATATAAGAAACGCCACCATCCGGGATCCATTCCAGTTTGATGTGACGCCTGGCGCCTGGCTGCATTTCCACATCAAACTTGGCAACGGAGGGATTCCAGGCTGTTCGCCATTTGTTAAATTGCAATTCATCATCAATCCAAAGTTTTGTGTAGCCCGCATAATAACACAAGAATCTGTGGACGCCTGTTTCACCCGATTCGAGAAAACCTTCCCAGGTAATCTTAGCATTGGTAAAATCGAAACCTTCCGGGAAATTTTTTATGGTTTCCAGGTTTTCATAGTCGATCGTGTTTTCCTTTTTTTCCAGAAAAACATGGCCTGTGTTCTGATCATCAACATAGGTTGCGGTGAGACCGCCCTGCTCGCCATTTTTATCAAAAAGAGCAAATTGGTCAAGGTTCGAATATGGCCTTGGGTCACCAAAGCGTGTAAGTGAATAATTATCCCAGAGGATTCCATACTTTTTCGTCGAAATCACAAAGGGGATGGATACCTTGGTGTTGTACTGAAACAGCTCTTCATTTTTTCCCTTGTAATTGATTTCATTGGCTTGATGCTGACCCAGTCCATATAGGGCTTCGTCCTTATCTGAAGTGAATCGCTGTAACAATGAAAATCCCTGTGTGTCATCAACCGTTATAGGCACGAACTGATCAGCGCTTTTCGAATCTTCCTGGATGATCCGATTATTATCCAGATCGAAAAAACCGACAACACCATTTTCCTTATTTACCCTGACGGTAAGTTTCCCGGTACTTATTACCACCTCATCTTCAGTTTCCGTCACCTTTGGTTGAACTAATGCGATATCCTCTTTTTCAATTAGGCTAATGGTCGTATCAAACTCCATAGAGGCTGATGATTCCACTTTAATGATGTCATCAGCGAGGACTGTAATCCGGACTGCGCCGACCTCTTTATTCGCTGGGTAAATTACCAGGCTCCCGGACTGATCGTTGGATTTCTGACCACAATTTGCCAAGAGAATTAATACTGTGATGAATTGAAAAAGCTTTTTCATGGGGTTGATTTTTGTGTCTTATAGTATCGCGACTACTTGCTGTACAGGGATGAATCTTAATGCAAAAAATAATATGACAGTAAATATTTCAATCAAAATTAGTGGAGTTGCTTCGCATTAAAAAACTGATTACAAATAGTTATACTGAAAAAAAACGGGCAACATCTGTCACCCGTTTTCAAATAATTTGTCTAAAGTGCAAAGCCAGATTCATTCAGAAGCTAAGCACCATATAATTTTCAATTACTTTTTGACTTTGTATTTCTCAGTACGTGCGTCGCTAATTACACCAGACCAGTTTAATCCATATCCAAAATCATATACATTTCCTTCGGAATCTTTGTAGCATTCCATATCATGGGGTACATCTTCGGCTTGTCCTTCTACCGTTTCCATGTTCGCAGGCATTTGCAGCGGCAATAAGGCCGATGGCTCAGCCGCTCCGGAAATAATATCCAACAGCGCCTGATCCTGCACTCCAAAATGCACTAAAATCCCATCAACCAAATTTTCGAACTCCCCTACAACAGTTGGATTTGACATATTCAATACAACTACCACAGGCTTATTCTTCATCGCTTTTCTGGTATTCAGTATCGACTCCAAATCCTTGAAGTTGTCAGTTTTTGCCGTTTTTCCTTTATAGCTCCGGTTCGTAAATACCTCCAACGGATCGCCTCCTGCTATACTTTCTTCGCGAGCCGAAACAGCCGTATAAGGCCCATATTGAAGATTGATTGGGAAATAGCCATTTCCCGCTCCCGACTTGGCATCTTCGATATTGTATCCACCGCCCGATTCAGGACTTTCGATGACAACAACGGCGAAATCCGCTTCCGCCGGATTATCGGTGGTTTTGAAGTATTTGTTCACTATATCCATGTTCACCGGGGACTCGAGCCTTTCCTCGGAAAGAGTACCCATAAAAGACATCCTAGCCGGAATAGACCTTTTAGGAATATAAACTGTCTTTTCTTTGGATAAAGGCAACGCTCCGGATTTGTTTTTCAACATGACCACTGATTTCAACTGGGCATCATATCCCGCCTGCATGAATTCCGGGTTACCGACGATCTCGCCTGACTTCTCAACATTCAAATATGGATTTTCAAATAATCCTACGCGGAAAATATTGGTCAACAATCGCACGGCAGACGCTTCAAATCGTTCTCTCATGGCTTTTTCACCAAATTCCTTTACTCCCATCTGATAGGCTTCCAACACTGGCCCTGAGTCATTATTTCCACCAAACTGATCCACTCCTGCCATCAATAATTTGTAATGCCTTTCGGCCACGGTGAGATTTTCTACGCCCCAGGATTTACCTGACATAAATACATTAATGGCAGTTTCGTCCGCGGTTACACTCCAGTCTGTGCAAACCACGCCCTGATAGCCATATTTTTCGCGCAGCAAGTCTGTAATTATATACTTGCTATATGAATTGCCGACGTTTTCACCACCTGGATCCTGGCCATATGAAATCGTGTAGTATGGCATCACTGCCGACGCCATCCCTGTACCACCTTTTAAATCGAATGCACCTTGAATAAAGGGAATAAGATGCTCCTGAAAATTATTGCCCGGATAAACAGCGTATTTTCCAAAGCCATAGTGTGCATCCCTGCCACCTTCTCCTGAACCGCCACCCGGCCAGTGTTTTACCATGGCATTTACACTTTCGTAACCCCAGCCATTAGCAATAGTAGCTTCACCATTTGAAGTTTGTAAACCATCAGTGTAAGCTCTTGCCATATCAGCCGCTAATTGCGGGTCTTCGCCAAAAGTTCCGCTGACGCGCATCCAGCGGGGGTCGGTTGCCAAATCAACTTGCGGTGAAAGTGCTGTAGCTATCCCCAGTGCCCTGTATTCTTTTGATGCAATATCACCAAACTGCAGCATTATATCCGGATCAAAGGTTGCCGCGAGGCCAACCGATCCCGGCCACATAGATATCTGACCACCAGAACCGGCATTGTATTCAGCGTCAGCACGAGTCCTGTGCCTGGGGTCAGAACTATTATTTGCCGGAATCCCAAGGCCAAGACCTTCTACCAATGCCTGTGCATTATTGTTCCACTGTGCTGCGATTTGCGGACTTTCCACACTGGTAATTAAAACATGACGAAGGTTGTCTTCCGTGAGGAATTTGATCTGACCATCGGAAAGGTCTGAGGGTTGAGCGCCGCTTTCGCGGAATGCTTTTCCACCATACGTATCGCTGAATGGTCCCCGCCCGCCAGCCGGAATTGATTGATGCCGGCTGTATAGCATGAGGCCGGCGATTTGTTCCACGGTCATCTTTGAAGCTAAATCTGCTGTGCGCACTTCTACCGGAAGCCGCCAGTCTTCATAGTCATCGAGCTTGCTATTTTTATTCAGGTCTTTAAAAGCGAACCCTTTGCTAGTGAGGATGGTGATACCGGATTTTGTAGAATATCCAAGTACCGGTCCTCCTTCGTTGGATATCAGGTGGATTTCACCTTCCCCGGTCTCTGTCCATTTGATCTTTTGATCGCACGAGTATAAGAGAAGTCCTGCCACCACGGTAATCATACCGATGGTTAAAAATGATAATCGATTTGTTTTCATAATCTTTACTATTAAAAAATCTGTGAGTTCAATAAAACGCCTGATGCTGAATAAATTCTGTTTGTCAGGATTTTTTCTTAAGTGCTTCAAGGATTCTTTCCGGCGTCATAGGCATTTGATACATTCTGACACCGATAGCATCATGTATGGCATTAGCTAAGAGAGCTCCCATGCAGATGATAGCGGGTTCGCCGCCTCCCTGTGCGGGTTCGTTTGGCAGATCCAATAGCTCAATTTCGATTTTTGGCACCCATGAAAATCGCGGTAATTTGTAGGTATCGAAATTGCGGTTCAGAACATCTCCTCCTGTAAATTGCACTGTTTCAGATAATGCATACCCCATGCCCATAGTCACACAACCTTCCGCTTGCATAGTGGCGCCGAGTGGATTGATCACCAGACCCATGTCCTGAGCCACAACCACCCTTTCTACCTTCACATTACCTGACTTTTTATCGACCTTCACCTGGGCTATTATCGCGACGTATGCGCCGGCATCGACGCCACAAGCAACGCCATATCCTTTTCCGCTTGGAGATTTGAGGCTTTTCCATCCAAACCGTGCCGAGGCAGCTTTCAGTGTGCGGATCATCCGCTCATCGTTGAGGTTCTGAAGTCTGAACTGAATCGGATCAATACCCAACTTCGCGGCCATTATATCGATGTGCGATTCGCGGGCAAATGTATTAGTATTATTACTCGGTGCCCGCCATGCACCGGTTGCAAATGGATGCACTTTCGGAGCTGTCCAACTGGCATTGTATGCAGTGGTTTTATGATTTGGAATATTGTAGAAATGTGCTGCACCACGCTGACCGGCAAAATATACACCATAATCCCATAGCATGATCTGCCCGCTTTTTTTACAACCTGACTTGATCTTAATTACAGCAGCGGGTCTGAATGAATCATAGAAAAATTCCTCTCGCCTGGTCCACGCTACCATCACTGGCTTACCACTGATTTTAGCAAGTTTAGCGGCTTCCATAGCCTGGCCGTTGCTGGATTTACCACCAAATCCGCCTCCGATAAATACCTGGAGAATTTGTACATTTTCTTCCTTGAGTCCCAGGCTATCGGCAATATTCTTTTTGAGTCCGAATGGATTTTGTGTAGAAGCCCATACTTTCATCTTGCCATTTTTTATCACTGCCAAGGCAGTATGCGGCTCAATAGGTGCATGGGCAACGTAACCATCGCGGAATTCTGATTCGAAAGTCAATTCTGATTGTGCGGTACCTTCGGTCAAAGTTCCTCCTTCGCCGACTGATGTCCCTTCCGGGGCCGATTTTATCAAGTGATCAAATATTGTATTTTCGTTCAGGCTGGTGGTCGGAGTTTCGTATTCGGCCTTAATATGAGAAAGATACCTCTCGGCTATTTCCGGATCCGGATGTAAAACCGCGATGATGCCATCCTGGTTGATGAGCGTGATTTCCGACACTGATTCCACCGCCGAGATGTCGGCTTTTATCAGTTTTGACGCGTGTGATGGAGGTCTGAGTATTTTGGCAAATACCATCCCGGGGTATCGCATATCTCCTGAATATTTTGCCGTACCCAGCACTTTTTCCTTTCCATCGATTCTGGATATGGGTTTACCTATGATTTTGAAATCTTTCGGATCTTTCAGCGGCGGCTTTTCTTGAAGGGTTTTTATGATTTTAGCGCCCTTAACGAGTTCAGCATAGCTGACCTTCTTGTTTTTGTCATTTGCGACAAACACTACTCCGTCTGCTACGGTGAGACCGCTGACTGGCGTCCCAAGATTTTCTGATGCCATTTGCAATAGAATGGCCCTGGCTTCAGCCCCGGCGGCGCGAAGTGGTGGACCGAAGAACCGCGTGGTAAGCGATCCCCAGGTACCCTGATCATACGGACACAGATCGGTATCGCCCATAATCATGTCCACACTTGCTAGTGGAACATCCAACTCCTCAGCCAGCATTTGAGCCAGGGAGGTGATTACCCCCTGCCCCATTTCAATTTTACCGGTGAAACAACTCACACGACCATCAGCTCCTATTTTCAGGTAAGCGTTGAGGTCGGTTGGATACTGCTGAGCAACGGAAGCCTTGAGTACATCAAAATCACTCAGAGCAACTGCTATCACTAACCCGCCGCCTAATCGCCTGATGAATGAGCGGCGTGTCATCCCGGAAGGAATGCTTTTATCGAGCAGGTCGACTGAATATTCGTGTTTGCTTTTCATATCACTTCCCTCCTTTTAGTTCTTTTCCTGCAGTCTGTACGGCATCAATGATACGTGTATGCGCGCCGCATCGACAAAAATTATCGTCCAACGCCAGGATTATTTCGTCTCTCGACGGCATGGGATTGTCTTTTAAAAGGGCCGTTGCCCGAATAATCATTCCAGGGGTACAATATCCGCACTGAAGGGCATCGTGTTTGAGAAATGCTTCCTGAACCGGATGCAGTTTTTCTTCAGTACCAAGTCCTTCAATGGTGACCACGTTTTTACCATTGACAAAATCAGCTGTGATCATGCAACTCCGGACTGCTTTATCGTCAATAAGAATGCTGCAGGCGCCACAGTAGCCCATTCCGCACCCATATTTAGTGCCGGTGAGTTCGAGGTCGTTGCGCAAAACCCATAACAGGGTCCTTTCAGGATCGACTGTTATTTCCTTTGTCTGGCCATTCAAAACAAAGCGGATGGTTTCTTTCATAATACTGGATTTCAGGTATGGATAAATCGATCCTTTAATTTATGGAATATTAGAAACAGATTCTAAAGTAAATCTGAAAAGAGTTATGGGTGGTTTATGAATTCAGGTGAAAACAGCATTCCATAGACTAAAAATTCTAATTTAGCAAAACGACAAATAGATTGGCTACTATGAGAATTGCAGTATTTTTTTGCCTGACTTGCACATTGTTAAATTGCTCGCCAAATAAGCCCCAGGCCATCGACCGGTATGCTTTGGTCAGCCGACACGCGATTACTCAAACGAATTTTGACTCACTTTCTTCGCTTACTGTGGGCAATGGCGATTTTGCCTACACGGTTGATCTTACCGGCATGCAGACATTTCCTGAGGCCTATGAAAATGGAATACCACTCGGCACACAATCGAACTGGGGCTGGCATAGTTTTCCGAATGACAGTAATTACACAATCGACGAGGTTTTGACTGAATACGAAAGCTGCAATGATAAAAAGGTGACCTATGCCGTACAGCCTCCGGAGGGCAGGGCCAAACATGCTGCCGACTGGCTGCGGGCCAATCCTCATCGCGTGCATTTGGGCATCATAGGATTGAGCATCCGAAATTCAGATGGGAAGGAGATTACTATTGATGGTATACAAGATGCTGAACAAACCCTTGACTTGTGGACGGGGAAGATCACGAGCCGCTTCAAAGTCGATGGATTTCCGGTGACTATTGAGACGCTTTGTCACCAGGAAGGCGACTTGCTGGCATTTGGTATCAGCTCCCCGCTTCTAAGTCAGGGCCGACTGAGCCTGAAATTGCTATTTCCTTTTGCTTCCGCAGCCTTTTTCGGCCCGGGATATGATTGGGAAAATGATAATAAACACAGCAGCGAACTAATCGAAACCAGACAAAACGACGGCATCATTCGGCGGACGATGGACAGCAGCAGTTACTTTTCCCGGATTACAAGCGAAGATCCTATGGAGTTGATACAAAAAGAAGCGCATCATTTCGAGGTTAGACCTTCCGGCGATGGAGAGGTGTTCAGGTGTACGGTTTCGTTTGCGGCTGAATTAAACGGACTTGCATCTGCTACATTTACTGAAACAGATCAAAATAATACATTCAGGTGGGAAGAATTCTGGCAATCCGGTGGCGCTATCGATCTCGGTCGTGTATCGGATCCACGCGCAAAAGAGCTGGAGCGCAGGATTGTATTATCACAGTATTTAACAAAAATCCAGTGCTCAGGAAGTTTACCGCCTCAGGAAACCGGCCTCACCAATAATAGCTGGTATGGTAAGTTTCACCTGGAGATGCACTGGTGGCATGCCGCTCATTTCGCGTTTTGGGGCCGCCCTCAATACCTTGAAAATTCATTGGGATGGTACCGGGAACACCTGAATGAGGCAAAAGAAATTGCTCAACGCCAGGGGTACGACGGTGCACGGTGGCAGAAGATGACCTCACCTGATGGAAAAAGCAGCCCATCTAATGTGGGTGAGTTTCTTATCTGGCAGCAGCCCCATATTATTTACTTCGCCGAACAGCTCTATCGCGCCAATCCTACAAGAGAGATTCTATCCAAATACAGCGACCTGGTATTTGAGACGGCGGAATTCATGTCCTCGTTTGCTCAGTTCGATTCTAGTGATGGAAAATATCACCTGTGTCCACCGATTATACCCGCACAGGAACGGTTCAGGGCAACAGAAACCAGTGACCCGATTTTTGAATTGGCCTATTGGGAATGGGGCTTGAAAACGGCGCTGAGTTGGCGCGAACGCCTGAGCATGACAACGAACAGTCGTTGGGAAGATGTCCTTGCAAACCTGGCTCCACTTCCGCAGGACGAAGAGCATTACCTGCCCACACGCGAAGCGACCGACTTTTTTGAAAATGCTGAACGGCGAATAGACCATCCGATTGTGGTTGGTGCTTATGGATATTTACCAAATGTCCATATTGATACGGCGAAAATGAGTCGTACTTATCGCGCAACTATTGACGGCTGGGACTGGCCAACAACCTGGGGTTGGGACTATCCGTTGCTGGCCATGACGGCCACCCGGCTGTTTGACCCGGAATCTGCCGTTTCCGCGCTATTGATGGATCATCAGAAAAATACCTACCTGGTCAATGGCCACAACTATCAAAACCAGCGATTGTCCATATATCTGCCCGGCAATGGCGGACTGCTTGCTGCAGTCGCTATAATGGCCGCAGGATTTGATGGATGCTCCAAAGAGAACCCGGGTTTTCCCAAGGACTGGGATATACGTTGGGAAGGTTTATCCCCAATGTTCTAAATTCATTTTGAATAACAACCATTGTATAGAGTCTGTCCTTGTAGTAGACTCTTAATATTAAGTCAATTGACAAAAATCAATAAGCAAACCTGCCCGCTTGGGCTGGTAAATTCCAATGACCCAAATTTCAATTAGCATGCGGTTTTTATTACTAAACGAAATTGGAATTTGACCTTTTGATGAGATTTGTATTTTGATTTTTTGGTCCTTTTTCCCTTAATAGACGGTCACTATACAGGGACTGCGGCGTGCTCCTATATGATTATTGCTTCCTTGCATTTTCGCAGATAGTCCAGACAGCGTAAAGAATGACAATTAAAAAACACGAGTCGAAATATCATTTTTCCTTTTCATCCGTTGGCTTCAAGGCATAAAGTAAATCCTTGTAAGCATGTCCGTAGATATCCCACAGGGAAATAAATAGACCAGCGATGATTGGCCCGATGATGATACCTACCATTCCAAACATAGCCAATCCGCCAAGCGTGCCGAACAGGATCATTAGATCTGGCATTTGGGCATCTTTGCCGACCAGCCTCGGTCTAAGGAGGTTATCAATATTCCCAATGACAATAGCGCCCCATAAAATCAGTAAAATCCCACTCCATGTGTGCCCTTGAATAATGAGAAATAATGCCGCGGGAAGCCATATCAATGCTGGCCCCAGAGCTGGTATCACAGAAAAAACAACCATGAGCATCCCCCAAAAAACCACATTGGGAATACCTGCAATAGCCATACCTGCAGCTCCGAGTGTCCCTTGAATAAGACCAATGAGAAAAGAACCTTTTAAAGTTGCCCTGGTTATTTTAGAAAATTTTGTTAATAACAATTGCTCATCGGCATTCTTCATAGGCAGATAATAAAGGATATTCTGAAGGTATGAATTTCCATACACCAGGAAATAATACAGTGTGAAGAGAAAAATAAATACTGAAAATATAAAATTGACAGCGCCTGTCGAAAAATCAGTCAAACCAGTTACAACTAAATTACCAATCGTTTGAACTATATTTCCAATGGTTGTGAGCAGCTTCGCCTGGTCAGGAAATACCTGATTGACAATCGGAATGGATTCTATTCTGGCAAGGAAAGTTTCCGGATTGGCGATGATTTCATTGACGATCGGTACAACAGCCTTGCTCGCTGAAATAGCCTGATCGATCAATATCAACGTGAGCCCGGCAAATGGAATAAGTATTATTAGAATAAAAAAGAAGGTAGTCATAATGGCAGCGATGGATTTACGGCCTTTGAACCATTTCGTGAACTTGTGATAGATGGGATTGAGCAGGTCCGTGAAAAGTGCGGCCATGACAATAGCCATTAAAAACCCTCGGATCATTCCGATAAAAAGCGCTGATACACATAGTGCGAGGATTAAAATGGTAATACGGCCAAAATTTTCCTTTGTCATGATATTTCTTTATTAGTAGGTGAATGCCTCTAAGATAAAAAAAGCATCGAAAATCCATGGCAATTTGGTAAAATTGCGGACGTCCAGGAAAATAAAAAGCAAATTATGCCTGCGTATTATCGGCAACTAAAGATCTGTCACTTCGCATCCTTCACACACCGCAAACCTACAGGATACCGGCTGATCTTCTCCGGCAACAGGTAGTACCGCTGCGTGGTACGGTAAAATGACTGGTTATTGAAGTTGGAACCTCCACGCATTACCTTGTACTGTTCGCCATACTGCTCCATTGGCGCCTCATTTCCCGGATACGGCTTGTACCAATCGGAGGTCCATTCCCATACTCCACCGGCCATATCGAAACATCCATAAGGACTTTCAGACTTCGCGATAGCACTGCCGCGTGGATGCGACTGATCCCAAATAACATAAGTGATATCAAATGTATTGCCCCAGGGGAACATCCTCCCGTCCGTACCGCGGGCTGCTTTTTCCCATTCCTTCTCTGTCGGCAATCGTTTACCTGCCCACTTTGCATAAGCATTCGCCTGGCTCCAGGTGACTATCGCGGCATTATTTTCCTTGCCTTCGGGAATTGTAAATTTTGGATCAAACCGGGCATACTCCGTATTGGAAACCTCATATTGATCAATATAAAATGCCTCAGTAAATGCGATGTGCTTTGGCCGTTCATCCGGGTCACCGATCTCGCTCCCCATAATAAAACTTCCGGCAGGAACATATACCATTCCCTCAGGAAGCACTGGATTTTGGGCAATTACGTGAACCGCAAACAGCAGAACGGTAAAAAATGCAAATGTTGATTTACTATAGATTTTCATTTTCTTACCATTTAGGATCAATAATTCCATAAAACCTGCCAAACCAGTAGTTTCTGATCATGGCGGCGGCCATTCCCTCTTCCTCTGACTTCACTATTTTAATGCTGCCATCTACCTGGGGAATTTTAAATTCTCTGGATTTTCGATCAAATCCCCACATATCTTTCACGACCTGTTGCCTATCGGGTGTGAAAATATCTTCTCCTGTGAGTACCTGGTAAACCATGATAAACCATGGACTGCTCTCCCAGGAAAGGTCCATGTCCTTCCAGTCGTACCAATGCCTGTTCAGGTTCATTTTATACTTTATGAGAAGCGAACGATCTTTTTCATAACGCATCAGCATGAACAATGACCTTGCTGCGTGATAATCATCGCCTACGTTGTGCCACTCAGCTGGAAAGACAATCTTGGAATTTATTTGCTTGTCATCGTAGTGGTACCGGTCGATGAGCATATGGTAGGCCGCATTGTACCGTTCCTTGCCTGTTATATGGTGAGTTACCTTTAATCCCATGAGCATTTTCAGGGAATTGAGGTCCTGATGAGGCAGGTCGGGACAAAAATTTCCCCAAAGCGTCATTTTTCCATCAAGGTCAGTCAGTTTGAAATTGTTATCAATAATGCGCCCCATAAAACGGTCCAGTAATTCCGCGGCTTTTTGTTTGTATTCGTCATCAGCACATAGCTCCCAAAATGTTCCGACGCCATAGAATATTGAGACAAATTTATCGGAACTCAGGTCGCCCAGCCACCGATAACCGGGCATACTTGATGACCAGTGCCATTCGTGGTACCACAGTACTTCTTCATGCCATAGAGGTTTATCGGTTTTATTGAAGCTGCGTGCCACAAGACCGGGAACACCGGTAACCTGTTCCAGTTTTAATACTGCATCGAATATCTGATTGGCGATTTCCCGGTCCTTTGGGTCTTTAGTGATTGTGTACTTATACGAATAGGCAGCAAGAAGCTCCGATGTGGGGTCAAGGCAATCGGCTTGCGAGCCAACAATGGGCCTGTCAAGTCCTGCAGGAGGAAAAATGACATGCTGCATAATGGCTCCCTCGTTCCAGTGGTTGCCCAGCATCAGTTTTTCAAACTTATCTACCTTTACGTAGAGGGGATCTGTCCTTTTGGGGAAGTCGTTTACCTTTTGGGCTATGGATAGTTGGCAAAATCCAAGTATAAGAATGCCGTAAAGAATTGTCTTAAAATATCTCATGGTATGCAAAAATGTCAGAAGATGCGATCTTTAATTATTACCTATTATACCACATAATAAGTTCAAAAGGCTATTTTTATCACGGTTTAAAAGTTGATGGAATCAACCTGTACATAATGAGAATAATACTTTTTTTCTGCCTTTGCACTGGCATTTTATCATGCAATCAAATTCGGTTAAATATCCACAATTCAAGAGATGACGTTCAACCGGTTATCATTATTTCCTCCTTTTCAGATTTCATTCTTCCAACATTGGATACCATAGCTATATTGTCCGAGTTTAATAGCCGAGATTCACAAAAAATCAATTTGAAAAACAATCAACCAGCAATGCTCAGGTTGCAGACGCGAGAGCATACCATGGATTTTTATGTTCAACCGAATCAATCATATAATATAGAAATAACCCATAGTGGTATCGAAATCGATTCAGAGGATACTATCAATGAGACGATAAATAAACTCGATTTCTCCATCAGGGATTTTTATGATGAAATATTCAAAATAGAATCGGAAAAACCTGCGGATATGCGAAACCAGATAATGTTCCTGTTGAAAGAAATACTGGAATTCCAACAAAAGAACAGTGGTACAGACTTTCAGAATCAGCTTATAAAATATAAGCTTGCGATGTGTCAATCGGTTGTGTTTGATATTCTAAAAGACCGTCAGGCGATGGACTCGCTCGAAACAGCTTATTTACTAAACCAGAAAGCGGATTTTCAGAACCCTGAATACATTAATTTTCTATTTGATTATTATTTCCGCCGGATTTCCATAAGTGATTTTAACAGACTCTCTCATCCAGATAGTTTGACTCAATTTGATATCGCTAAAAATGAAATAGCGCTTATTTCAAATGATACCGTAAGACAATTAGCCTTATTGCACCTGGCCAGGAAAGCTTATAATTCCTCATGGGTTAACGAAAACTCAGCCTCACTTCATGTTTTTGACTCACTGACAAAACACGGTTTGCATGACGACATTCGTCGTTCCGCTGCTACATTAGCTAATCGTCTTTCGTTGCTTGAAAAGGGCGAAAAATTACCAATTGTCTCCTTTCTCGACCTTTTCGGTGTGGAACGTCAACTATCTGAATATCACGGTAAATATGCTCTATTGGATTTCTGGTATATTGGATGCCGACCCTGTCAAGCTGATTTACCCATTCTGAAAAAACTGCATACAGATTTTACTTCCAATCTTAGTATTTTGAGTGTTAATCCCCGAAATACAGCCAATGAGATTTTGGAATATAAAACGAAGGAAGGGGCGAAATGGGAGTTTTTAACAATAAATAAAAATCAGCAAGTGTTGGATGTTTTATGCGTTGAATTCTTTCCAACCTATTATTTATTGGATC
>JBGSYX010000513.1:0-4336 GCA_041750735.1 Cyclobacteriaceae bacterium | reverse complement strand
GTGGTGGAAGTGTAGAATTCATCATCGCCAATCGCGACAGGATAGCGTGGAAGAGAAGTTATGATATCGGCGCTCAGCGGCTACTCGATTGGTATCATCAGGAAGATCCTATACCAATGAAGGAAGTCACACGATTATTTGAGTTTTTTCACCAAACGCTCACTGAACTTTCTGTTCAGATGGAAAAGTACAAACCGAGCTGTCTCATAGGATCATCCGGCACTTACGATACGCTCAGTGAAATTTACCAGTATAATATTAATCGGTTCGTCTCTGGCGATGAAACCGAATTGCCATTGACATCACTGGGGTTTCAGCATATTTTTGAACAAATCGTTCCACTCAACAGGGAGCAACGGCTAAAAATACCTGGCATGATGGAGATGAGAGCCGACATGATTGTCGTTGCGGCATGCCTGGTAAAATATACCATTGACAAGTTCAACATCCAGCAGGTACGGGTATCAGCCCATTCTTTAAAAGAGGGAATGATTACCGTGCTGCAGGAAGAAATGACGAAACACGGTAGTATTTCAATATTCGGTAATTGATCGGATCTATATTCACTATCTACGTTTATCAGATAAATACTTTTTTAAAAATCCATCTCAATGTACTCCTACGATCAACTCAGAACCTTTTCTGAAAAAATATTCATAAAAATGGGCTGCTCCGCGAAGGACGCTGCCGTGGCCGCCACAGTGCTTGTTTCTGCTGATTTAAGGGGTGTGGATTCTCATGGGGTTGCGCGACTTTCCGGCTATGTGCGGCTCTGGGAGTCGAATCGTATAAATCCAACACCTGACATAAAAATTGTGCATGAGACTCCCAGCACCGCAGTTGTTGATGGAGATGCTGGTCTTGGGCTGGTCGTCGGCCCGGCAGCGATGAAAATTGCCATTAAAAAAGCATCAGAAGTAGGTACCGGCTGGGTGGCTGTAAAAAACTCAAACCATTTCGGCATTGCAGGATACCATGCCTTGCTCGCCATTGCTGAAGATATGATTGGTATTGGCATGACAAATGCAAGTCCGCTGGTTGCACCGACCTGGTCAAAAGAACAAATGCTTGGAACCAACCCCATTGCTGTAGCAATTCCTGCCGGAGAGGAACCTCCATTCGTGGCTGATTTCGCGACTACAACTGCCGCAAATGGTAAATTGGAAATTCTGCAAAGAAAAAACCTTGAAGCACCGCTGGGGTGGGTACAAGATAAAGACGGGAATGAAAGTACAGATGCATTCGCTGTAAAAAAAGGTGGGGCACTCCTGCCACTTGGCAGCGACCGTGAGCACGGCAGCCACAAAGGTTATTGTCTTGGTTCTATAGTGGATATTTTCTCTGCTGTGTTATCCGGGGCAAGCTACGGTCCCTGGGCGCCGCCATTTGTAAGCTTTCTGCCTATGCCTGAAAATATGCCCGGTGTGGGTTTGGGTCATTTTTTTGGTGCGATGCGAATAGATGCCTTTCAGCCAAAAGAATCGTTTAAATCCCATATGGATAATTGGATCCGCCGATTCCGTCAGGCTAAGCCGATTGACGGAGAAGAAGAAGTACTTATACCGGGGGATCCTGAGCGTATTATGGAAATTGAGCGCTTGAAAACCGGAATCGAATTATTGCCTCCTGTTGAAAAAGACCTGGTCGCTGTGGGTGAAAAGTTTGGTGTGGTACTCTAAAATCCTCCAGATACTCCAATGCGAACTACCCACGGACTATTGTACGGACTGCGGTAAGCGTTTGCGTTATTGAAATTGTTGTATGAAAAATTATAAAGAACAGCCAGAAAGAATGATGTTTTGCGCCCCATTGGTTGGGAAACTCCGCCACCAGCCATAAACGAGTCAAATGATGTGCGATCCTGAGTGCCATTAAAATATAGCCCATCGTAGCTCAGATGCTCATATTCAGCCTGTAGAAATACCGGGCCAAAAAGAGAATATGTTGCAAAACCACCAATTCCAAAATCATTGCCATTATAGGTTTCTTCTTTTTGATCAATATAATCGTAGTATTTGAATGTTGTATATTGATACATCAGTCTTATACCGGTTGAAAGCTTGGGTGTCAGACGGTATCCAATAATGGGAGATACGCTGATAAAGGTAGTATTACCAAAGCCTGCTCCAATACCACCACCAAAAAATACCTTGTCCATAAAACCCGGCCTACCAGGATTCTGGTTTTGCTCCTGGCCTTGATCCTGTGCAAATAGTGAATTCGAACATACTATGCCGACGATGCTAAGCAGTAAGTAAATATTTTTCATTTGGCTGGATTAATAGCTGATGGACCTATTCGTCGATGATAACGTATAAATCCTCGGAATCTTTTTTCATTAGGTACTTTTCACGTGCAAATTTTTCCAGTGCCTCAGTATTTGAAAGCAACTGATCGTGCTCCGCTTGTACTTCTTCAAATTTCTTCAAATAATGTTCCTTTTCATTTTCGAGCGAGTTGATCTTTCGATTAAGCCGGAATTGAGATACGAGGTCATTAGAATCCAGGAAAAGCATCCAGAATAAAAAAAGAGCTGCGGCTATAAAGTAAAAGTTCCTGGCAAATTTCGGAATTCGGCGAAACATTGATCTGTGTTTGATTTATAAAAGTAAGAACTATTGCCCTAACAAAGCAAATACTCTATAAAAATCAATAAAAAAGCCACACCTGTCGGCATGGCTTTTCAAAGAAAATTTCAGTTGACTTATTTCTTGGCGGGATAATGTGCCACTTCGCCAAGTTCCTCTTCGATGCGAAGAAGTTGGTTGTATTTAGCCATCCTGTCTGATCTTGAAAGTGATCCGGTTTTTATTTGGCCGGCATTCGTTGCCACAGCGATGTCAGCGATAGTAGAATCTTCCGTCTCTCCTGAACGATGTGATACTATGGCTGTCCATCCAGCCTTGTGAGCCATCTCGATGGCATCAAGCGTTTCTGAAAGAGTCCCGATTTGGTTAACTTTAATAAGTATGGAGTTACCACATTTTTCAGCAATTCCCCGTTTCAGGAATTTAACGTTTGTTACCAGAAGATCATCTCCAACAAGTTGGATTTTACTTCCAATTTTCTTCGTCAGTAATGCCCATCCTTCCCAGTCATTCTCGCTGCAACCATCTTCGATAGAATCGATTGGGTATTTCGCTGTCAGTGACGCAAGGTAATCTACCTGCTGCTCGCGGCTGCGGATCTTACCTTTTTTACCTTCGAATTTAGTATAGTCATATTTTCCATCCTTATAAAACTCAGATGCAGCACAGTCGAGCGCAATGGTAATATCAGTACCGGCTTTGTAGCCTGCCTTTTCTATCGCCAGAATAATACTTTCCAGTGCCTCTTCAGTTCCTTTTGAGAGATTCGGAGCAAATCCTCCTTCGTCGCCAACGGCGGTGCTGAGACCTTTATCGTGGAGTATTTTTTTCAGAGTATGGAATACTTCCGAACCCATACGAAGCGCTTCGCTGAATGTTGAGGCTCCTACTGGCCGAATCATAAACTCCTGGAACGCGATAGGGGCATCAGAGTGTGAACCTCCGTTGATGATATTCATCATCGGAACGGGCAATGTATAGGCATTGGTTCCACCAATATAACGATACAGAGGCTGACCGAGCTCAAGAGCGGCAGCTCTCGCCACGGCCAATGAAACGCCAAGAATAGCATTCGCGCCAAGATTACCTTTCGTGTCTGTACCATCGAGCTCGATCATGATCTTGTCGATAAGTCGTTGTTCAAAGACGGAGATACCCACCAATTCTTCGGCGATTTTGTCATTTACGTTTTCAACAGCTTTCAAAACACCTTTTCCAAGGTATTTGGACTTGTCACCATCACGTAATTCAACGGCTTCGTTTTCTCCGGTAGATGCTCCTGACGGAACAGCGGCGCGGCCTAAAACACCATTTTCTGTAATAACATCAACTTCAATAGTTGGATTTCCTCTTGAATCGAGGATTTGTCTGGCTTGGATTATTTCAATTAAACTCATTGTAGTAAATTATTTATGGGAAATTAATTCTATAAAGGAATCGAAAAGATACCTGGAATCATGAGGGCCCGGCGATGATTCTGGGTGATATTGCACAGAAAATGCCGGGCTATTTTTTAACCGGATACCTGCAATGGTATTATCATTGAGGTTAATGTGCGTCACCTCAACATTCTTATTTTCACTTATAGTTTCAGAAGAAATACAGAATCCATGATTTTGCGAAGTAACTTCGCCTTTGCCCGTAATAAGGTTCTTTATCGGATGATTGAGGCCTCGGTGGCCATGGTGCATTTTATAGGTTTTGAGACCACATGCCAAACCGAGTATCTGATGGCCAAGACAAATCCC
>JBGSYX010000512.1:0-15575 GCA_041750735.1 Cyclobacteriaceae bacterium | reverse complement strand
GTCCAACTTAGTTTTATCCGCTATTTTTCCATCTCCTCTTTCCTGACACCGCCGCTATTCCTTTTCTCATCCCTTTCAACTATCTTCCTTGCCGGAAAAACAACGGATAAAACACTATAGGATGTGCGTCATGCCTAATAACGTCAAAATAATATGAAATCATATACTACAATATATTTCTTGATTGTGTTAATGACGGCAAATATTTTTTCTTGTGCTGAAAAACCGAGCGAGACAAAAACGATTTTAGTTGTAACTGCCCATCCAGATGATGAAACTGCATTTGCACCCGTATTAGCAAAGTATTCACGACTTGGACATAATGTTTATTTGGTCATCGGCCTAGATGGAAGATATGGTAACAGGTCAGATAATAATAATCCAGATTCAGTGGCAATGGTTAATAAGAATCAAGCAACTTGCTTCTGCAAGCAACTTGTCATCAAACAACCAATCTTCTTTGATTTAATAAGCCTTGATAGGAAGCATGGTCAAAAAGATGGAGTTCGAGCCGCTGTTGAATCCGGTATTAAGTTTAGAGACAAACTTAAAGAGACTATCCTCGACATAAAGCCGGACTTAATTATAACCTATGGACCCGATGGAGAATATGGACATCCTGAACATATTATTGTCAGCGGACTTGTAACAGAATTGTTGCTTAGAGAGAAATGGGTTGATAAATATCCGTTGTATTACTTTGGGTGGACAAGAACACTCGAACAAGGTAATGATGGATGGGTAAGGTATGCTGACGACCAATATTTTACTGCAGTCATAGATTACACGGACGAAGATGAACAAAGAGCATTTGAATCATTAAATTGTTATGAAAGAATGCCGAAGAATGAACGAGAAGAAATTATGGAAATTGAAACGAAAAGAGTCAACGAGTTATACTTCAGAAAATTCAATGTGTCACAAGAAAAGAAAAAAGATTTCTTTAACGAAGAATAATCAACAATGGCACGAACGCACAACACGGGTTTGGCAAAAGTGGCGGTTCAGTGCTTCGCAGACACATTTGTGGTTAATCAAAGTTTGGTTCTCCGCATCAACATTTGTGCTGAAAATCGCCACCTTCGCCAAGCCCGCAACCGTTTTACCACACCTTTACTATAACTTCCAACCTGGCGTAAGCGCCTCGCTTGTGTCGTTTGACTGGCATATCCTTGTAGTAACAACAAAAAAAATAGTGCGAGAATAAAAAGGGTGCCGGATTCTTTAAACGACCCGGCACAAAAATCTTAATCATGTTTTTTGTACAACCCATCAGCAGTACGGTCTTCCATAGCAGGGGGAGGTGTTTTCTTCAGCGGATTTGACTTCACCAATTTCATCACTTCCTCAACAACCTTTTCCATTTGCGGATCACGTCCCTGAACGAGCAGATTGGGGTCATCCCAAACTTCAAAATCTGGAGTTACTCCGACACCTTCGTCAAACCATCTCCCTGAGTTATAGTAGAGTCTGGCCTCGGGTACTGTAATACCACCACCGTCGATCAGGCTGTGACCTGTGGCGGGACCAACCAAAATGCCCAGTGTTCGCTCCCCTACGATTGGTCCTGAATTTAATTCTCTGAAAGCCCAGGGCAAACCATCTCCACCTGAGCCTGCCCAGCCATTAATCAGCATACCGATAGGGCCAGGATTGGCTTTAGCAGGATACGCCTGGTGCCGGCCGTGCCTCCAATATAGATTATATACAATGGGTCGCTTCATCAGTTCGAGAAAACGGTCAGCAAGTTGTCCGCCGCCATTGAATCGCTCGTCGATTACAAAGCCCTGCTTGGGAAGTTGTCCGTAAAACATTCTCACCAATTCCATTTGCCCTTCACCACCGGTATTCGACATATAAACATAGCCCAGGTTTCCACCCGAAAGCTTATCGACCATTAGCCGGTTCTGTTCTATCCACTCAAGGTAGCGCAGACTTTGTTCCTCATTTTGAGTGAGGCATTTTATTACTACGCTTTTAGCATCGGCAGCATTGCCGGTTTTGCTTAAAGATAAAGAAACAGTTTTTCCTGATAACCCGTCGAATGATGCGTATGGGTCTTTTGTGGCATCGAGGGTGATGCCGTTTACAGCAAGGATATAATCGCCGGTCTGTACTGTGCTTCCACTGTGATCGAATGGCGAACGCACTTCGGTGTCCCATGAAGCCGGCCGGACGACTCTTTTAATTCGGAAAGCATTATTGCTCAATTCCCAGTCGATGCCCAGATATCCGGTGAGGATTGGCGTTACTGCTTCATTGTCTCCGCCAAACGTGTAAGTGTGCCCTGCACTGAGCTCAGCGCTCAGGTTTGACTGAATGCTGCTCACATCCCAGCGGCTGCGGGCATCCTCGATGAGATCGCCATACCTTGTTCGCAGAGCATTCCAGTCCACTTGCTGCATGTCCTTATCATAAAAGAAATCGCGATACCTTCTCCACGTATCATTGAATATTTGCCGCCATTCTTCCTTGGGATTCAGGTTCATTACCAAATCTCCGGTGGGCACCGGGGTTTCAATCTTCTGGTCCGCATCGGCTTTTATGATTCCATATTTACCTGAGCTTTTCACTAACAGGCTCTTGCCATCTGCGGTGGGAATTGCCTGCTCCAGGTTATCGATGATTTTCTTTTCCTCCCTTTTTTCAATATCATAATACATCAGCGCGGGTTTCCCATCCTCATCGCCGGTAATTGGTGATCGCTGATAAACAACTTTCCCCTCAAAAGCCATCAGATTTCCAAGGTTCCCTGCTTTGGGAGGCAGAATAGTAAACCGGCTTTCAATATCGTCCCAATCAACGCTCACGGTTATTTCAGGCTTTTTCTCCGGTTCTGTCTCTTTCCCCTTTTTGCCTTTTTCGTCAGGTTTTTTATCAGTAGCTTCCTTTTTTTCTTCAGCCAATTCATCGTTTTTAGCCTTCATTAAATCCGGGGCATCTTTCGTCAGGCTGATGGCAGCAAGGCGACCATTGTTGGGATAAATCCAGGTGCCGTCGCCAAGGCCACTATAGGAGGGATTGAATGATCTGTCTGTAATGCAAAACAAATATTTCCCATCAACACTGAAAACTGGAGAGTAGGTGTTGTAAAAACTGCTGGTGACGCGGTGCGCTTTTCCTTCCGCAACGCTGTACATGAAAATAGCATCGCTGGCATTATCGCCGCCTTTGCAATACGCTAGCCACTTAGAATCGGGCGACCAACTGATGGTGTAGCCATAGCGGCTGCCATGCCCCATCTCCCAAGTGTAATTATCAGCCTTGGTGATTATGCCGCTAGCTACATCGATGATGCTGATATCGTTTTTCTCGTCGATAAAAGCGAGCATCTTGTTGTCGGGTGACCAAAACAATTTATATCCAAAGCCATAACCGCGATTGCTCAGTTTTTTGGCCGGCCCTGGCGTTTTCATATTCTGAATGTAGATTTCGTATTCACCCGACTTATCACTCCAGTAAGCCACATTATTTCCATCGGGCGACCAGGAAGGGCTATGGTCAAAAGCGCCGCTTGACTGTGTGAGGTTCAGTACGAAGCCATCTTTCACGGGGGCGTTGAATAGCTCGCCTCTCGATTCAAAAACAATGCGTTTTCCTTCGGGAGATGCGGTCGCTGTAAGGATACTTTTCTCCACATTTTTCAATTTTGAAATCTCAAGGGAAAGGTCACTTACTACTTCCACCTTCACCGGATGGAATTTTTCAGTCGCCAGATCCACCAGGTAAAGTGCTCCGCCATTTTCGAAAACAAGTTCTTTTGCTCCGGCAGAAAAATAGGTAATGTCGAAGTCAGTGAAATTGGTGAGTTGCTTCGAGGATTTGGAAGCTATGTCATAAGCCCAGATGTTAAGCCTCATGTTTTTATCCTGATCCGACAAGAAATAAATCTTCTCGCCCACCCATGCCGGTTTGCCATCGTTGGCCAGGTTGTTCGTGATGTTTTCGGCTTTATTCGTAAGTAGGTCATACACTATGACGTCAGAAGTGAGTCCGCCGCGATAGCGCTTGAAGGGATAGTTTTCGGTAATCTTGGTAATGTAGGCCAGTTTATTTCCGTCAGCCGAAAAGCTGGCTAATTCGCCGTATGGCACGGATAATTTTTGCGGCAGTCCCCCGGTTTTATCAACAAGGAAAAACTGGTTTACCCTCGGTGTGCCGGCCTCACGTCTGGATGCGAACAATAGTCGCTTGCCATCAGGATGCCACTCCACCATCCTGTCCGGAAACGAAGCGTAGGTAACTCGTGTGGGGATGCCTCCATTGGAAGGCATTACATAAATGTCGCTGTTGCCATTATAGCTCGCGGTGTAGGCGATCTCGGAACCATCGGGAGAAAATTTCGGATAGGATTCCTCGCCTGGGGAATGCGTGATTTGTACTGCCTGTCCGCCGGCTTTTGGCATGATCCACAGATCGCCGCCGTGAACAAATGTTATTTGAGTATCCGAAACATCGAGATACCTCATGAGCTTGGCACTAATCTGTGCTTCAGAACACAGCGTTGCGAGAAGTAAGGCAAATGACAATAAAATTCCTTTCATGATTTATTAGTTTAATGGAAACTCGGAGATATTCCGTGTTTGATCGTTATGTTTTAAATTATGTAATACTATTCCTGTTGGTCTATTGGATGGTGATCGGTACCCTTACCAGGACTTTGTCCCAGGCCAGATCCATATTTACCAAATCCCCATCCTTCTCAAAACTGATAATAAACTTCTCGTTTTCAGAGGTGGAGCTTACCGGGATATTTACTTTAGCAACATCGAGAGAATAATCAGGCTCGGGTGCGCCGGAAAATGACCCCACTCCACTATTTAGTGAAATCTCAAACGAATCAGGGTCTGGAACAGCATACATGCGATATGTACCTGCCTTTACCGATTGATCGGCAAAGAGGATGTCTTTATTGAACGTAATCTCAGTGGGAGCATTGGCGCCGAGGCGCCAGTATTTGCCAAAAGGCTGGAGGGCGCCATCATTCTCTTCTCCGAAAATCAGCCTGCCTTTTTTCGAAGGCTGACCATAAGAAACGGTGATGGAAAGGCCGGCGTCATCATAGGCAGCGCTGGCTCGTGGACTCTTCGGAAATAACAGGTCGTAACCGACATAACCTACAAATGCAAGGAGTACTAAACCCAGTACGATTAAGATTTTCTTTATCATGGCAATAAATGGTGGTTAAGATTATTTGAAGGCGATCAATATACGAACTCCGGCTAAAGAAATACAATAGCTTATTGATGACCGGTTGCAAAGGGGTGACAAGTGACATAATATGAACCTCTGGAAAATTCCAATAACTCAAGCCAACTGGCGGTTATTGAGTTGGTGTTTTTGATCTTTTAGTTGTCTGCTGTAAATCTGATATTAAAAAAGTTGAAATACACCATTTCATTTCTTTTGATCTGAATATTTCCACCAAACGATGGTGGCTATATATCCAAGAACTCCAGTAGCCACCAGGATCACGTAACTCATAGTATTCAAATCTGCTTTCATATCTACTCCGCCACTGCCGCTGTATAATCCGGGAACAGCCCATGGGAAGTAGTTGCCGAATCCGAGCGCTCCAATAATTTGCGCCAACACCAATAAAATTGCTACGACGCCCAGCGGGGTTAGGTATCCTTTGCCAAATACAGCAAAAAATGCAATTGGTGTGTTCAATAAAATGATCATAATGGTTGTTATGAGATAGACATGAATGTTTTCTGAAAATACTGCTACACCCCACCCTGGCAATTGAAGGGTAAATCCAATGAACAGACCTAATAGCAAGTTGGACAATACAAGGGCAAAACACCACAAGACGTAATAGATGAATTTGGCGTTAAGAATTTTTGCTCGCGAAATGGGGAGCGACATCAAATCTTTTGCGGTGCCGTCGGAATACTCCCTGCCAAACAGCCAACTGGCAACGAAGCCAAATATTAAAACACCGCCAACACCTACCGCTTGTGATAACAGACCTAGATAGGATCCCCAGTTTGCCTCAAATGACATCAGGACCGCTTTGGCTTTAAAAGCACCGGAAAGTCCTTCGGTACCGCCATCTTTCATTAAAAACATAAAAACTCCACCAAAAGCCGGCGCCAGGGCAAAAGCCAAAAACGTAACCCAGGTTATCCTGGAATGTCTGTTTTTGAGAATTTCGGCGACAATTGCTTTCCACTGTTGTTCCATGTTGCGTCAATTTAATTTCCGATCATTCGCAGGAAATAGGACTCCAGGTCTTCTTCTAAAACATTGATCATTTTGGGAGGTAATCCTGAATTTACCAAAATGGTTGAAATGATTTCCGGTTGCTCAATGGCCGAGCTGTCTTCAGATTCAAGTATTCCTGCCTCATTAATATTGGCGGAAATGTTATTTTCACTCAATTTCCGAAGCGCTTGATTATTGTCGTGCGTGTTTACCCGCAGCTTCTTAATTATTTGATGCTCTAAGTCACCCGTATTTATTTCCTTGATAAGTTTCCCATTATGAACGATGCCAATCCGTGTCGCTATTTTTGAAATTTCGGAAAGTATATGACTGGAAAGGAAGATGGTGGTACCATGATTTTTAACCAGATCCTTGAGAAATTCCCGAATTTCAACTATTCCGGCTGGGTCCAATCCATTAATCGGTTCATCAAGTAGTAATAATTTTGGGTTATGTATGAGTGCTTTCGCTAAACCCAAACGCTGTGAATTTCCTGTTGATAAAAATTTCGCTTTTCTGTGCTTAAAATGTTCTAATTGCAGAACATGAATAATTTCATTGATGCTGTTTTTATCCTTCAGGCCCCGTAAATGATAAAAAACTTCCAGATTTTCTTTTACAGTTAAGTCCGGATAGGAGTAAGGCGCCTCCACTAAATATCCCACATCATTCCAAACCTTGGAAGCTTGTTTCGCCTTTTGTCCGAATAAGGAAATTGTGCCCGAATTCGGTTTTATCATACCGAGAAGTAATCGTATAGTCGTAGTTTTCCCAGCCCCGTTTAGCCCGAGAAATCCATATATTTCACCTTCTCGCACATTGATAGATACATCATCCACGGCAATGGTTTCACCAAATTTCTTTGTCAGGTTTTCGGTCTGGATAATATTCATAATCTGCTGAATTGCACTGGTTGTATTGGTCTTCTCACAAAATAGCATCTACAAGCCAGATGTTTCAAAATGAATTTACCATTTTTGAATTTTATTCTTCCCTACCTTAACTTATTGTTTCCCTTCCCGGATTCCTTTAAATTCTGAACCCGGTTTCCATTGCGGCCATGATTCTTCAAAGGCTAATCGTTTGCCGACCTGGAAAAGTAATTTCAATTCATTAATGCCGCCTTCCATGGTCCATGTACTTGCATCATATTCATCGGAAGGACGATGATAATGCTTATTTCTGTACTCTTCATCTAACATATTACCGTATTCCTTTCCTTTGCCTTCTACGTCAATACCTGTTTCAGTATATAGGGATGGAATACCGGCTTTGGCGAAGTTGAAATGATCGGACCTGTAATAATATCCAGCTTCAGGATGTGATTCGATAGCAATATAGCCGCCATCCTTCGCCACTTCTTCCGTTAAGTAATCTTCCAAATCAGACTGGCCTTGGCCGACGATGGTAATATCTTTTGTTTTGCCAAATCGATTCAACCCATCCATATTGATATTTGCAACAGTTTTATCGGCGGGATATATGGGATTTTGTGCATAATAAGCCGAACCTAAAAGGCCTTGTTCCTCGGCTGTGACTGCGAGTATTACGATTGTTCGCTCAGGTTTTGTTTTAAGACTCTTAAATGCCCGTGCAAGTTCCAATAGGCCGGCAGTTCCGGTGGCATTATCCAAAGCGCCATTGTAAATGGTATCGCCGGTTGCATCAACCTTGCCAATCCCCAAATGATCCCAATGGGCAGTGTAGATGATCACTTCGTCCGGGTGTTTTGAACCAGTGATTTTGCCAATAACATTGTATGAATTGTTGTACGTGGCTTGTACCTTCATTTTAGTCGATAAAGTCAGATTTAAAGGAATTGCTGTAAAGCCAGGTTCATTTGCTTTCACAAGCAGTGTTGAATCAAAGCCGGCGGCGACGAATAATTTATTTGCAATCTTTTCGGGCAACCAGCCAATCACGTCACAATTTTTTATGTCTTTATTTCGGGTATCCAGTTGAAGCCGGGAAGTATTGAAACTGTTTTGCTGGACAGAAAAAGGATAACTCGCCGCGGCAGTATTATGAATAACCAGGCATCCTTTGGCACCTTGTCTAGCAGCTTCTTCAAACTTATAGTCCCATCGTCCGTAATAGGTCATGGTCTTTCCTTTGAATATGGTCGTATCACCAACCCAGAATCCCGGATCATTTACCATCACCATTACGACTTTACCTTTCACATCCAATCCCTCATAATCGTTCCAGTTGTACTCGGGCGCCACCACACCATAGCCTGCAAATACCAGCTCTGATTTATCGAGGCTTATGCTTGTATCAGTTTTATCAGTCCAAATGATATAATCTTCATATGCGTTCAGCGTAAAATTACCTTGCGGTGATTGCACCTCCATAGTAGGTTCAGCATTTGCCAATATATTTACCATCGGTACTTCCTGTAAATAGCTGTCGCCGTTACCAGGTTCCAGTCCTACTGCTGCAAATTCCTGCTGCAGGTAACTGATCGTCTTAGTTTCACCTTCGGTAAATGGTTTGCGTCCCATGAATGCATCCGATGCAAGTACTGAAATATGATGTTTTAAGCTGTCGGCGTTAAATGCAGCCAGACCGTCTTCATGTTTGTCGATTTGTGTACACGCAGCAAAAAGTATAATGCTGAGCCAAGGAGAAATTTTTAAGAAGTTATGCATTGGAGCTTTTTAATTTATTAAATCTAATCATTAACCGTTATCAATGGCTTTTTATCCACAAGGATAAAGATTGGATTTGACTTTCCAAAAGATTCTAATGGAGCTAAATCCCACAGCTGAACTTTTTGCAAATGTGGTTGAATTTTCAATGCCGAAAGGCAAATATTAGATTGCTGATGATTGGGAGGTGCTAATTACCAACTACCCATACCACTCTCTGGTTCGGTTTGCTTTTTGGATGCAATCCATGGCGATGTTGGCGTTTTTGACTATCTGGAAGTCGAACATGCCCACGCAAATAAAGTCCGCGCCATTGTCATAGGCCCATTGAAAGCCGTCCTGTGGCTCGATAGCGCCAGCCGCGAGTACCTTGAATCCCATGACCGGAACAGTGGCTTTGTTCACAAACTCTACAGTTCGCTCCGGAAAGAGGCAGAACATGTTATTGTGGAAGCGGTTGTGATCGAGGTATTCTTTGCCATCGACCTCAAAAGGGAAACGGTTTTCTCGCGGATGTGCTGACCAGTATTGGTCGTGATGCATGGTCTTCATATAATAATCCGGGATAATCCCTTGATCAGCACAAGCGATCAGCGACTCGACTGAATGAGCGGCCAAACCGGCGGTATAGCCCTGCTGGCGGATGTGGTTTATCATTTCACCGATCACTTCAATCTTGTTGTCGCGCACCAGCCAGTCGCACCAGTTGCCCTGCACCTGGACTATATCTACACCAAAATCAATGGCCTTATCGATGAACTCGTAATAGAGTTTTTTATCCGTATTAGGACCCACATCGGCGAGTTTGCTGTTGTCGAGGTTTGGATGGACCTGCGAGATCACTTTGATTTTGCTGCCGGTTATTTTTTTGTATTTCTCCAGTAGCGGGTTTGATGGATAACCTAGGTTGATGGTATTTATTCCGGCCTGTTCGGCCAGAGCCAGTGTTTCGTAAACTTTTTGTTCGGTATTGTAGGCCCTGAAAAGTTCAGGTACATAAATCAGATCGCGGGAGTGCGCCCAACCGCCGATCAGGTTTCCACCTGCCACCAAACGACTGATTTCATGTTTACCGATTTTTCCTTTTGGGAGTTCACCTTTCAATTCATTCAAACCAATCCGCTTAATCTGAATAGTCGCTCCCGACATGACATCGACATCGTATTTTTTAAGGCTGTTAAAGGCTCCCCATCCCATAACGCCTAATACCGGTACTGTAGCGAGATTTTTCAATGCCTCGCGTCTCGATGTGTTACCGTCGGAATCTGTTGATGCCTTATTCTGTTTTAGCAGCGCAATAAATGCGTCAATTCCCCATCCTTTTTCTGTGTAAAAGAATAACAACAGTAATGCGACTGCCTCAACGAATAATTTATCGACAATAAACAAATGCCCCTCTGTCGCGCTGAACATTGGATTGCCGAAAGGCGGATAGGCAAAGTAGTAAAGCGTTAATAAAAACGCACCGGCGAAAGCGGCGATCCGGCTATAGATACCAAGAAATAGCGCAAGCCCGATGAACAGAAGTCCATACATATTCAGGATATCGGTGATCTGGAGTACTACAGGAGTGTTGGCTATCCAGTGATAAAAGCCGGAGTAAAAGCCGGAAGTATTCTGAAGATACGATGCGGCAGTCCAATTGCCCTGGACAATTTTTGATAATCCCTCATATAGAAAATGCCAGCCTATGGCGACGCGAAGAATTGTGACGAACAATTTGTTGAAAAAACCGGAATTGGGGGCTTCCATAACTTTGAATGTTTAAATCGTTAAAAATAGGCCGTGAAAAACATATTCAGAACCTGATTAAAAGTGATTACAAGTTCGAAATATTTAATGAGAAGTCCTATATAATCCGTTACTACCGGGCGGTCAGTTAACCTGCCGCGAGGTATTGCTTACTGTCAATTATTCCACCGGAGGATTTGAGATCATTTACTAGTAATCAGAACCTAATGAGAAAGTCAGAACTATTACTTGTAGATTGATGGACGTTGAAGCTTTTCTCTATTTTGCCCGCAGGTATTGAATTGGCCATTCGATCTCTTCTCCCAGTATTTTGGCTGCATTCAGTGCGAAGTATGGATTGCGGAGCGATTCCCTGGCAAACAATACCATATCAGCTTGTTCCTTTTTCAAAATATCCTCCGCCTGCGGCACGCCTGTGATCAATCCAACGGCGCCGGTCAGAATACCTGATTCTTTTTTAATCCGTTCTGCAAGCGGAACCTGAAATCCCGGGCCAACGGGAATTTTTGCATACGGTACAAGTGCTCCCGATGAGCAGTCGATCAGGTCAACGCCTTTTTGCTTTAGGACTGAAGCAAGCTGTACTGATTCATCAACATTCCAGCCTCCCTCGGCCCAATCGGTTACCGAAATTCGCACAAACAACGGAAGGCTCGAAGGCCAGACTTCATTTATCGCATCCACTATTTCTGACAAAAGTCGGATCCGGTTTTCAAAGCTGCCTCCATAATTATCGGTTCTTTGATTGCTCAACGGCGAAAGGAACTCATGAATCAGGTAGCCATGGGCCGCATGGATTTCAACTAATTTATAACCAGCCTTTAGTGAACGAAGGGCTGCGATTTTGAAATCAGAGATGACTTTTTTGATACCTGATTCATCGAGCGCCAGCGGAGTATCATCGTCTGGCGAAAATGCTACTGACGATGGGGCAACCGTTGTCCATCCACCATTATCTTTTTTTAATTGTTTACCTCCTTCCCACGGTCGTGCACAGGAAGCCTTCCTTCCGGCATGAGCCAATTGAATGCCTGCGATTGCGCCTTGTTGGTGTATAAACGAAGTGATTCTTTGCAGGATTTCAACGTGATCCTCATTATAAATGCCCAGGTCACCAGGAGATATCCTTCCTTCCGGAGAGACTGCAGTCGCCTCCTGGATGATGAGGCCGGCACCCCCGACAGCACGACTGCCAAGATGCACCAGGTGCCAGTCGCTGGCATATCCATCAATGGAAGAATACATGCACATGGGAGAAACCGCTATACGGTTTCTTAATGTGACATCCTTTATGGTGAGTGGTGATAAAAGCAGTGACATGGTTTTTCTTCTTTTTTAAAAATGGAATATTGAAGCTCAGTTCACAATTCTCTTAAAATTCAATCGAAGATTGTGAAGCTTGGCTGTAAAAGTAAATCGTTTAAGTAGGATTTCTACTATGGGAGTTGCTTCAGCACATTAGTGGGAAAATTTAGATTTCGTCACCAACATTGAACTCTAAGACAAAAATTGATAGAAATTCGATAAGAATACAATAACGCCAAATTATGTATGCGTTCTAGTTACACCAGATCCCGATCATTTGCTTGTCCCACCATGAAAGAAGAAGAACTATTTTAAAAACCTGTCAAATTTTGTAACCGGTCACCCAACTAAATCGGTAAACCGGCAAATTCTTTTTCATTAATAAATTCTCGAAGGTGGTCAATCAAAAGGTTATACTGTTCTTCAGAAAATACACTCCTGACGGCTTTTAGCCTCTGCATTCTCAATTCCGGGGATATATATGGGAGGCCATATTTCAGCCACATCCAGTTCTCTTCGGGAGAAAATTTCTTTACAATATTCATGACTATGTTAGCTTGATATTCCTCGGAATAGGAGTTCCACACAAATTCCTGAAATGTCGTTTCTTCATGATGCATATGAAGCAGATATTTTCCCAGGAAATGATTGAACATAAGTTCGGCTTCGTCACGTCGGGCCGGATAATTATCAGCGCTAATTGAGAATAAGTATCCAAACATCCGTTCCTGTAAACCTTCAACCTCATCGTGCTCTCTATCGGATTCATGGATCAATTCGGATGAAAGATGCGGCACAATAATGTCATTCTCAGTTTTTAAATGGTTATCAAGCAAAAACCTTAGGTCTTCCAGCAAAGGAATGATCATTTCAAAATCGCTAAAGTTTTGACAAGTGGTAAGGCCGGTGGAAATTCTATACATCAGATTTCTAATGGCTTTGTGCGGATAGTCAAATAATTTGTAGTTCATGGTTCGTTGATTTTATGATTGTTAAGTCAATAAGGTTTTTTTTAAGAAGGGTGGTAATGGATTGAAGATACGGTTACTACGAAATCCCTCCGTCAAGATTCAATGTATTGCGGATACTCGTAATTCGGCTGAACGCTGCAAAGCCAGCCACGCTATAACCATTATCACGGGGACCAGCGCCAGTCCAAATTCACCAATGAAATAGGCGGTGTGTCCGGTATCAAATGTAATCCTGTCAAAAAACATTTGAATTGCACCATTATGGGTTGCGTGAAAAATAGCTGCCGGCCAGATGCTTTTTGATTTCATCCTCAACCAGGCCAAAATGACTCCGGTGGAAATCACCATTAGAATAAAGCAGAATAGTTGATACGCCAGGGGAGTGCCTGTGGCGGAATACGCACCTGATAAGATCCCTGGTAAATGCCAGAGTCCCCATATAATTCCACTAAGCCAACTTGCTTTTTTGAATCCTATCCAGTCAGTGAGTTCGGGTACGAGGAAGCCACGCCATCCGATTTCCTCTCCCATACTCATTACCATTGCTGGGATTAGATTGACAACCGTAATGTATAAAAAGGCAGAAATTATAATCAATAAATCTGACTCCGAACTCATTCCAAGTGTGAGCCGTGCACGCTCCAGGAATGTGGGATTTGGCACACCTCCCAAACCAGTGGCCCATACTGCACCATATGCTATGAATCCATAAATTATGGGTATTGCCCAGCCGGCAGATATCCATTTTATAGAAAAAGACCATCCTATCTTTTTCAAAGAACGATGTGTAAAAAGGCCAGCAATTATTGCCGCAATTCCTGGCGTCCACATGATCAATAGCGATTGAAGGTTTTGATTTAAGTTGGCAGACGAAAGGAAATGTGATAAAGCAGTGAGTGGGATAAGGAAGATGACAAAGAAAATGACGCGCCTTTTAGCAAGATTGTTCATGGCTAAATAATCTGAAATGTTATAGAACCTGATATAATTGGTTTTAATAGACTCTCCGGAGGATTTCTATTTTTCTCCAATTTCCCTTAGACTCAATCCGGAAATAAGAGGTTACAAACTAATTGGCAAGCAATTGTATGGAGTAATCCAGGGCTTTGTCTGTTCCTGCCTTGATTTCTTCAGGGGTATTTTCAATCAATGTATCGGGGGGTAGTCCATGACTTTCATAACTGATCCCATCCTTATCCCTATAATCTCCCACTGATATGGAGTATAGCCAACCATTGTACATTTCTTTCATGATGTCATCAGAAAATGCACCGCCGGTTGTATCGCCGACATGTGTTACCTGGTCCAGTGTGTTCATCGCCAAAGAAAATGTCTCGGCTCCACTCATAGTGTATCGTGTTGTTAAAAGTACAATGGGACGATCATAGTGATTTTCCTGAGGATTTATATACCACTCCACTGTATTTGAAAAGTCATTTTGGCCGGGGCCATTTTTCTTACGACTGGTCATATATAATTTCTTCTCAGTGGTGAAATAGGATGCGATCAGTTGCGCTTCAGGATCCCTTCCACCCGGTGTATCACGAATATCTATAACCAACCCGTGAGTGTCTTTAAGGTCATTGATAATGACCTCCATGATTTTCCGGGTATTTTTTAAGCCTGCTTCAAACTGGTCTATATGCATATAACCAATATTATTTTCCAGTAATCCATGCTGGATAGGACCAGACTGGTTGAACCATTTTTTCACATAATTGGCCTTGACGAGATCATAACTAAAATCATCAATGGTTTTAATGCCGTCAACCAAATCGACACTCCATCTGGGTAAATCAGGTGTTGTAGGATAGAGCGTAACATGAGGATCATTTAATACGGAAAGCATATTGGTGATTACGCCATAAAATTCCTCGTCATTCATGTTGTCATTGACCATTGGTTGCGTCACTACATTGATGGAATCCCAATCGATTTGCTTCACTTCAAATTGACCGTAATATTCTGAGAAGTCTTTCCAGAGCAACTCATAATTATTTATTGGCGTGTTTTCCATTTCCTGACCGATAATTTCCTGTTGACAACTGGAGGAAATGATCATTATGGTAAGTATGGAATATATGACTTTGGTTTTCATTGGTATGTTTGTTTGTGGTTTAAAATTCATAGAGAAAAGAGGCTAACAGCAGGTTGTTTTGCATTTTTAATGGTTTTGGTTGCGCAATCGATTTCCATTGATATACATAGTCAATTCCTGCATTTAAGTTGTCCGAAATTCTGCCTTTATACCCCAGGCTTAGTTCGAATGCCTGGTAATTTGCCCAGGAACTAAAATTCGTTCCCTTACTGAATAATCCGGCTATTGGGCTTTTTCCGGGTAACGAAACAGTGTTGTCATACGGCAACCGGGTCACAAACGCAAAGGCTGGAGCCGATGCATTTACATGAACACGATGCGCCGGGGAGAATTCATGCTCATAATACAATGAAGGGTTAAGGCTGGCGATATTCATGAGTCCGGGACGGGTGAAGCCGCTTGGATTATATAATTCATCCGAAATAGTTAATCCCAACCCAAATCGGTTTTGCTTATCGGTTGGGTTAAAAATATACTGATACCCAATATCCATTCTGACTGAAAGAAGATTTCCATTGGCAGGTACGGCAACATTTTTCAGTTCTCCATTTTCGTCCTTCTCCTGAAAATAGACAGCCCGATCTGGAA
>JBGSYX010000511.1:0-2484 GCA_041750735.1 Cyclobacteriaceae bacterium | reverse complement strand
CCACCCCATAGTGAAGTTTTGACTGATACGACTAATCAATTAACGCTCAAGGATGTCTCAAGCGCTGCCTATCAGGAAAAGTTTATCCCATACGATAAACCAGTTGGTAATTTTGGCATGACCGGTCATGCCTACTGGTTTAAATTCAAAGCACAAAATGGGCTTAAACGCGATTATAATTGGCTGCTTAGCATCGAATATGGCTTACTTGACTACATTGATATTTACTATAAATCCGATGCGACTGAGACTATTAAAAAGAGCTCGGGAGATCGCTATTTATTTGACCAGAGAGAAATTAAAAACCGTTACTTCTATTTTCAAATTCCCTTTAATCCTGAAGAAGTCAAGGAGTTTTACGTTAGAGTTCAGACCGATGGGTCAGCTGAAATTCCAATTTATTTCAAATCTACTTTACGCTATGCCGCCGATGACCATGAAACGCAGCTTATTCAAGGCGGGTTTATGGGCTTCCTTCTTATTTTCATCCTCTACTACTTGGCACTAGGCATCGGTTCCCGCAACAAGGAATATGTTTTATACGCTCTTTCTCTTTTCTCCTATCTGCTCTTCATCGATACTTTAAACGGAGTATCATATGAATATTTTTGGCCTCTTTCGAGTTGGTGGGCGAATCTGGTAGTGTCCTTCACAACCCCCTTCATATATTTTACCGGTAGCCTTTTCACCTATTTCTTTCTACCGGTAAAAGAATACCCTAAATGTAAAATCGCACTTCTCGTGAATATCACCCTCCTTGGAGCAAGTTGCCTGCTCGCTTTTGTTCTGCCTTACCACTATATTAAGATCTTCACAATTTTGGGCATGGCCAGTGTTCCTGTGCTGCTGGTTACTTCCAGCTATATCCTTTATAAAGGTTTTAGCCCCGCCAAATATTTTCTTATCTCTTGGATCGCCATGTTTATCGCAGCAATAACCTATGGAATGCGAAAACTCGGAGTCGTCAACGTCAACTGGTTTACACTCTATGTTCTTGAAATAGCCATAGCACTGCAAACACTTCTGCTTGCCATCGGGCAAAGTGCCAAGATTTTTGAAATCAGTAAATCAATCATACGTGCTCAAAAATATGCGCTGGAAGCACAAAAAGAGGTGAGTAAGATAGCCACTGAAATGAGCCATAAGCTTGAAAAGCTGGTACAAGAACGAACTGCCGATCTTTGGAAAAAAACCAAAGCTATTAGCGTCATGATGGACAATATCACTCAAGGAATTTGTACCATCGATGACAAGTACACTATTCAACCGGAATATTCACGTTATCTTGAGAAAATTCTTAATAAAGCGTCTTTAACCGGACACTCGCTTGACACCCTTCTTTTGAGCAAGGGAAGCTTCTCAGATGATACAAAATCAATGATCAATTCCGCGATTCAAAGTAGTATCGGCCAAGATCTTATCGCTTTTGAACTTAACGAACATATCCTGCCAAGAAAATTTGAGATTGGCGAGAATGAAAACAAGCGGTATCTCGAAGCTGATTGGGCTGCAATTGAAAACCAAAGCAATGAAATTGACAAATTAATGGTTGCAATTCGTGACACAACCGAAGTTCGCGCTATTGAAGAAAAGGCCCGTAATAAAGAAAAAGAACTTGAAATAATTGGACAGATCCTCCATTTAAGCGCTACAAAATTCAGCAAGTTCACCAACTCTTGCTTTGAGCTTGTTGATGCTTGTCGGCACTGCCTGAAAAATCCGCCGGTAAACGCCTCTACCTGGCAAGTTTTACTGCGCGATATTCACACTATCAAAGGGAATTCCAGAACATATGGATTTTCGGAATTAACCGGTAAAGTTCATTCTGTAGAAGAGTATCTATTTTCTGTCGATAAAAACAATATCAACGACGAAATTCTTCAAAAAACAGCTCTTTACCTTGATGATATTCAAAAATCCATCCATCGTTATAAAGAAATAAACGACACCAAGCTTGAAAGAGGCGAGAACACGGGTGTTGAAAAAATCTTAGTTGAAGCTGAATCCTTCTTGCGAGAGCTCCATAACGCAGGGCATCTCGCGCAACCGCATATGGAAACAAAAATTAATAACCTTATCAACTCACTCGAGGAATATACCACGGATAATTTTGAAAAGGCTATTGAACCCGTAATTGAGTCAATGCCTTCATTGGCGAGACAGCTTAAAAAAGTCACTCCAATTATTAAAATAGAAGGCGATAATTTTAAAATAAGCAAAGCCTTTGGCAATAAACTGGAAGACATCTTTGTCCATCTTATTCGCAATAGCTTAGATCATGGATTTTCTGCCGAAATACAGGGTAAAATTATCGTGGAAGTCCATGTCAACCCAGAGACTATTACGATCGGATACCGCGATACGGGAATTGGATTAAACATGGATAAGCTTAAAAAGAAAGGTCTTCAATTGAAGCTTATTCAGGAAGATGCGTCCGCTTTTGAAATCGCTAACTTAATTTTTGAGTCGGGGGTTTCAAGCGCC
>JBGSYX010000510.1:0-9281 GCA_041750735.1 Cyclobacteriaceae bacterium | reverse complement strand
ATGGAATTGTCTGTGGTGAATTTCCATTTTTCTTTTCCGTTAATATCGAGCGCATAGACTATACCGCCGATACTGCTTACGAAAATTGTGTTTTCCCCAACGACCGGCGCGGCAACGATATCGTCATCAGCCTTGAAAGTCCATTTCAAGGCGAGGGGATATGGAATTCTTATTTTGCTGGTGCCGGTGAGTGCGGCATCACCACGGAAGATGTGCCAGTCGTTGGATTGGCAAATGGCAGAGTGTGCCAATGCTAAGGCGCTGATCAGCAGAATACTATTCCTGAAATTTCTCATGGATTGCAAGAGCGCTGGTGGGACAATATTGGGCACACATTCTGGCGGTTTGCTCAAATTCAATGGCAGTTTCACCTTCAAACGGTACGCTTATTTCCACATCGAAGCCTTTACCGATGTAAGTGAGACCGAATTTTTCCTTGTGCCGTGCGGTCAGACGGACGCAGATGCTACACTTGATACATTTCTCAGGTTCATACACCAATGGCGTATGCTGAAATAACTTACGGACAGGAGGACGTTCTTTGGGGAAAAAGCGCTTTTGCGAGGCATCATATTCGTCGGAATAGTCGCGGAGTCTGCAGTCTGTTTTCTTGCGGCAGTCGCAATGCATACAGCGGGCAGCTTCGACCTTCACCTGTTCCAGAGTAAACCCTTCCTTGTCCTTGGTTTCGATACGAGGCCCGGCTTCAGCTTCCAGCATGAACGCATCGTATTCGTCTTCCTGCATCCGTCCAATTTTCGAATTGAATTTTTGAGTTTCACCAACTACCTTTTTTCCCGTCAGGAATTGATCCATGGAAAAAGCCGCTTCTTTTCCATGCGCCACTGCGCGAATGGCGATACGACCAGGCTTGATGGCGCTTCCGATTGCAAACACTCCGTCGATGTTGGTGCGGTGCGTGTTTTTTTCGGTGACAAATGAGCGGTTTTCCTTGTTCAATCCTTCGAAATCGGCGTTTTCCTCGCCGGTAGCGATGATGACACCGTCAAATTCTTTCCGGTGTGTCGGTAACGCTGATGAGGGTATGTCCTGGTTCATCCGGAATTCAGCACCCATACTGACAATGATGGCGATTTCCTTATCCAATACTGATTTGTCGTAACGCTCATCAGGAATGGCATAGCGGAGTGCACCGCCTGCCAATGGATTTTTATCGAATAATACACATCGATAGCCTTTTTGTATAAGGAAATACGCGGCCGACAACCCTGCCGGCCCGGTACCGATAATGCCGATTTTTTTACCGTTTGGCGGTGATATTACCGGAAGAAAATGATCGCTGGAATCCAAATCGAAGTCGGCAGCGTAGCGTTTTAAAGTGCAGATGGAAACGGATTCGTCGATGTTTCGTCTGCGGCAGGCGCGTTCGCAAGGCGCCGGACAGATACGGCCCAACACTCCCGGTAGCGCAATGTCCTTCTTGACAACTCGTAACGCTTCCGCGAATTTCCCTTGCGCAAGCAACCGGTTCATCTGAGGAATATCCATAAATGCCGGGCAGTTTACCTGGCAGGGAGCGTCACATTCTCCGACATGGTCGCTGAGGAGCAGTTCAAGCGCTGTTTTCCTTGCTTCGACAACTTCATCGTCGGATGTGATGATTTCCATTCCGGCGCTCACCCGCGTACTACACGAAGGCACGAGTTTGCCCGACTTTTGTTCCTTAACAATGCACATCATGCACGTGGGGAAATGTTCTTCATTATCCAGAAAACACATGGTCGGTACCGTGATCCCTTCCGATTTTATAGCATCAAGGAGCGTTGTGCCTTGCGGTACTTCTTTTTCTTTGCCGTTTATTTTCAGATTAATCATTTTCTGTTTCTTAGTCCATCAGATTGCATAAGATTGATGGGAGATTGAAGAAATAGATTGAGAAAGATTGATATACATTTCAATCTATCATCAATCACAAATCCAACTTGTATCAATCTCATAAATTCAACCCTCACTCTTTTATCAATCTCATTCAATCTTCTTCAATCCCTCTCTAGCCTTTTCCTCATAGCTGCCAGAATTTTAATAAGTTCCAGGCTTTCGTTATATAGCTCGATTGCTTGTTCGTTTGCCAAAATCTTGGAAGCTATAAGTAGATCCAACCACATTTCAGTTTCATCAGCTTCTTCCACCACAATCGAAAGTTTACTGAAAAAATCCGCCTTCGAGCGACTCCTCAATGCTGCGCGGTAATTCGCATACATAGAAGTCCCGGATTTTGTAAGTTGATAATTGAGCACTTTTCCGCGTGCATTTTCAGGCATCAATTCAGATAATTTCAAAACACCAAGCGCAAACTCCCGGAGTCTTTCTCTTACCTGTATTTTATAGGCTACCCAATCACCATTTCCCATCTGAATTCAATCATTATCAATCTTTTATCAATCTCTCTCAATCTCACTCAATCTCATTCCATCACCCTACCCTCACTGAATCCTCAGGACAGACAGCCCTGCACGCATCGCACTTAATACATTTATCCTGCTCGATGACATGGATTTTATGAGGAGTAAACGCAATGGCATCCGTCGGGCAGTTTTGGGCGCATTTTGTGCAGCCGATACAAGTTTCGTCAATGGTATATGTAATGAGTTTTTGGCACTTTCCGGTCGGGCATTTGCCATTTATATGTGCTTCATATTCATGCCTGAAATATTGTAGTGTTGACAGGACCGGATTTGGTGCAGTCTGCCCAAGTCCGCAAAGGCTGCCTTTTTTCGTCCATTGTGCCAGTTTTTCCAGTTCGTCGAGATCCTTCATCGTACCGTTTCCGGATGTGATCGAATTCAGAATGTCGAGCATTCGCCTTGTTCCAACACGGCAGAAAGTACATTTTCCGCATGATTCCACCTGGGTAAAAGAAAGAAAATATCGCGCAATATCCACCATGCAGTCGGTATCGTCGAGTACTACTAGACCACCCGAGCCCATCATGGCGCCTACTTTTTTCAAGGAGTCATAATCCACCGGTGTGTCAGACAGCCATTCCGGGACGCATCCGCCTGATGGTCCGCCAATTTGTACCGCTTTGAATTTCTGGCCATTGGCTACGCCACCGCCAATTTCCTCTATGATTTCCCTGACGGAGATCCCCATCGGCACTTCGATGAGGCCGCCACGATTTATCTTACCGGCAAGGGCGAATACTTTGGTGCCTTTTGAATTGGCAGTGCCGTGAGTGGTGTATTTCTCAAGGTCATTTCGTAAGATGAATGGAATCTGTGCGAGTGTTTCGGTATTGTTCACCAGGGTTGGGCAATCCCATAATCCCTTTTCAACAGGGTAGGGTGGCCGAAGGGTAGGAAATCCACGGTTTCCTTCCATAGAGGAAATCATCGCCGTTTCCTCACCGCAAATGAAAGCTCCTGCACCCTGGAATATTTCCATATCGAATGAAAAGCCGGATTTAAGGATGTTGTTGCCAATATATCCATGGCCTCGGCATATATCCAGCGCCGCTGAAATACGCTTTACGGCAAGCGGATATTCGGCCCTGATATAAAAGTACCCTTTGGTCGCGCCTGTGGCATATGCCGCCACGAGCATGCCTTCGATGATCCGGTATGGATACGATTCGAGGAGCATCCGATCCATAAAAGCACCGGGATCGCCTTCATCACCATTGCAAATGATGTATTTCGTAGAGCCAGGTGCATCCCTGAACGAGCGCCACTTGGTACCTGTAGGAAATCCGGCGCCACCTCGACCGCGCAATCCGCTTTCACGGATTTTATCGACCACTTGGTCTGGTGTATATTTTGACAGGCATTGCGAAATGGCCATAAATCCAAAGCGCGATTTATATTCTGAAATATCCAGAGGATCAATGGCGCCACGGTATTCGGTAGCTATAGGAACCTGCCGGCCAAGGAATGATGAAACGTGCTTTTCCCGAACATTCAGTGCGTATTGCTCCACTCCATCCCAGTTTCTGTCAGTTTGAATGTCTTCGACGAGGTCGAAAAGGCTGGCTTTTATTTTATGCCAAAATCCCTGCGGTTTAAAGTGTTTGTTAATGATCGATTTCACATCGGCGGCCTGAACTTTGGAATATAGTACAGGCTCTTTTCCTTCCGGAACGATTTCGAGCAGCGGAACCTGGTGGCACATACCCACACATCCAACACGCTTCAATTGCACATTGAGATCATTCTGGAATACTGCTTCCTCCACTGAGATTTTTACTTCCTCGCTACCGGATGCTACACAACATGAACCAAGTCCGATCCGTATTTCCCCATGGAATTCAGATGTTTTTTCAATGTTTTCATGGGGTTTTACCAAATTTCCATCGTGCTTTTGTTCGAATGATCGAATCACTTTTGGAACCGTTTCGGCATCCACGTGGCCGAATGTTACTTCATCAATTTGAACTACCGGAGCCAGCGTGCAGCATCCCAGGCAATTCACTCTTTCCAACGTGTAGTGCCCTTCTTTGTCGGTATCTTCACCGGGATGAAGATGTAACTCCCGACCAAGCGCATCATAGACCAATTCGGCGCGTTTCACATGGCAGGCTGTACCAGTGCATACTTTTATAATGTGTTCACCAGTGGGTTTCAGACGGAATTGAGAATAGAAACTGGCAACACCCATAAGCTGTGCAGGAGTGATGTCGCTGTTTTCGCAGATATCATGCAATATCTTTTCCGGCAGGTAATGATGTTTTTCCTGAATGGCCTGAAGGACTGGAATCACCTTTTCACGGGTAGTTCCGGTTTTCTCAAAAAGCTTATCAATTTCTTCTATTGCCATTCCGTTTCAATTTCCGACACAAAAAAGATGATTATATCCGCGGAGGAATATCTTTCCATTCGAGAAGGCCGGCGTACTCACCGCACCCTCTCCCAATTCCGGTTCGCCAAGGAGGACTTTCTCTCTTGCTATGGAGAATATGGACATTTTCCCATCCATATTGAGAAAGAATGCCTTACCATCGGCCATAACGGGTGATGCGTAGAATCCTGCCTGACTCTCGTGTTCCCATAGGAGCTCCCCGGATGCAGCATCGAAGCACGCCGCTACTCCATAGCTGGTGGCAATAAACAGCAATCCATTAGCGGCAACAGGGCTGGCAACATCAGGCAAATATTCATTACTTTCCCATACCGTTTGAGGTGGCGATCCGGGCTTGATGGCAACCAGTTTGGCATATTCGTTGGCAGCGAAGATTAGTCCGTTTGAATAGGCCGGAGATGGGCCAACCTCTCCGCTCAGGCAGTCAACCGACCATAGTTCTTTGCCAGTTTCCGGGTCGTAGCCAGCTACCTTTGGTGTTGCGGATAGGACGATCTGATCACTTCCTCCAATGTTGGCAATGATAGGAGATGCCCAGGAGATCTTGGAGGCTCTGGCGGTTTCCCATACTTGGCTTCCATCGGATGTATTAAGCGCAAGCAGTTTACCGGCGGAGTTGGTATCGAACTGGATTATCAGGCGGTTTTTCCAAAGCAGTAACGATGACGAATGGCCGTAGTGATTGTCGGGGATCCCGATGTTCTTTGCCCAGCGGCGATTGCCCTGAAAGTCCACGCTAACCAGGTCACCTGTGGCAAAAATGGCATAAATTCCAATACCGTCCGTTGCAACGGTCGGCGCAGCGTATCCGGTTTCTTCCGTTGGTTTGATCGGTTTTCCGGCTGGTCGTTCGATGCCCGAAATTTTGTGTTCCCAGATCAATTTACCGGTCAGTCCATCGTAGCAATAAACCGATTGATTTGACTTGTCGGCTCCCGTGACGAAAAGGTAATTTTCCCATACCACAGGAGAGTTGAATCCGTGAAGCGGTACTTTGATTTTCCATAGAATATTATTTCCCGAAGCCCCATCCCAGGCAATTGGTATATTTTTATGTGGTGAAATGCCGAGTCCATTTGGCCCGCGGAAAGAAGGAAACTGCTGTCTGTAATCAGCGACTACTGTTTTTGCCGGTTCTGCTGGCAAGGTTGTCACATTCTCCACCGGTACGTCAACGGTCGAAGCCACATCTGTAGTGGCTTCCTGTATAGTAATTGCGGATTCAGAATTCACCTCAGTTCCGGCAGGAACGATCTGCTGCACCGGGACTTCATCTTTCACTACGGTGGTTTCGGTGATTCCATACGTATCAGACAGATGATCTTTAGTCAAATAGGAAGCGATAAGAGCCGCTCCAAAGAGTATGGAAATAGTATATAATATCCAGCGCCGTGAAACCATCAATTCCATATCAAGGCTCGATTCCTGGGATTGCGGTATTGAAATCAGCGCCCTGGACGAATAGTATATTCTCAAAGAAATCACCATGATGACGATTCCGGCTATCAACAACCATGCTCCGGATTCGATCTGCCATTGTTTGGTGAAAAAGGCATTTCGCGACATCAGGTCCAGGTTGCGGATTTCCACTTTCAACGCTTCGTTGGTGTTGTCATCCTGAAGCCGCTCTACCAGGGCTTTCAATGCTTCACTCTCCAGTGGATCAGTGGTTTTCAGTTGCCAGAAGTTAAGCAGCATAATGATGGCCACGATCAATGAAAATACTCCGGCAATCCATGCCGTGCGAATAGCGACGATTTGTTTTTCCCGCTCTGTCACGATGTTGTAATTTGTGGTGATGGATTAACTGTGATTTCTTTACCCACCGGGCAGAAACTCATACACCGGGCGCAGCTCACGCAATTCACGCGATCAGGTACATAATCCTTCCGTTGACGGTAGATGGTTTTCCGGGTGAAAATAATTCCAAATGCCAGTCCGAGTGATGCGCCGAGTATCCATCCGCCGGTGTAAAACTGTTGCCTGATGGCCGAAGCTTCTTTTTTTAATTCCTCCATCGACTGGCCTGACGACAGAAACGTCTGGACGTCGATATGCGTCAGGTCGCTTTTCAATTCCGGGTGAGCAATGAGTAATTCTGCCAGCGCTACCGTGCGATTAGCTTTGCTCAAATACACGTGGGATGAGGAAATGAGATACCCGCCAACCAGCATCCACAAAGGAATCGCGGCAACCGAAATGATGAAGCGGCGAATGTCTTTTTTGGCGCTGACAGGTTCTGTTACCGGTTTGTTGATGGCATCCATTGGGCACGATCGCTCGCATAGTTTGCAGTCGATACATTCTCCGGGGGTGATGGTAAGGTGCTTTTTAGAAACGCCTGACATCCAGCCGAGCAGTACACCATACGGGCACAAAAAGCGGCAATACGGCCGTCCGACGAATACACCAATGATGAGCAAACTACCACCAAGGACAAGCATATTGAATTTGGCATCCATGCGGAAAAAGCCAACGAACGGATCGTATCGGCAAATGATGAAATCTGTTTTTGTCACCGCGAAAAGTATTGCCAATCCCAGGTAAACATACGGAATGAGTCCCAGGGCCTTGCGCACACCAACGGGTAGTTCAATGGGTTTCAGGATAATCAGATCCTGGATAGCGCCCAGCGGACAGGCCCCGCCGCAAAATACCCTTCCGGCAAACAGCGCAAATAACAGTGGCAACATAAAAAACGCCAATGCTGAAATAGAGATGGCATAGGTGGAATCCGTCATCGAAAGCGCCACATTCTGAATCGCCCCGATGGAGCAAATGCAACCTTCGCGGTAGAATCCGAAATAGATAAGGCTGAAAAGCGATACGTACATGACGCCTTTTCGCGATCGTTTTTTCAGGATAAGCCACGTAGTGAGTGACAGGACTATGAATAAGACAAACACATCGAAATACTCCAGTATGCCATAGCGTGGTTCCGGTGTTTCCAGCGTCGGGGACGTGTAATCAGATTCGAAATCGGGCCGGGGAAAACGCTGCTGCGCGATTGTCACAATCGTTATAAAAAGTCCGCCGAGAGTTGCCGCTATTTTCAGAATCTGCGATTTCATCTTCAGGCTTTTTTATTGGTAAAATCACCCTTCACTTTGTATGGTGTGCCCTCCGGAACTCGTGTTATGGCTTTCGAGGGGCATTTCTGCGCGATTGCGCATTGATTGCAATTCGCACATAGGTCATGATTGATTTGCAGGTGCAGCGATCCGTTTCCGAATGAGGAACAGCCTTTCACGCATTTGGCGCAGCCGATACAAAGGTCTTCTTCGATGGTGTACTGGAAGAATGGATCTTCAACGAATTTCCGCTTGATCGCCGATGTTGGACAAAGTTGGTTTTCACCGCCGGTGTTCAAATCCATGACACCGGGCTTGAAATAACCGCCACATAAGTCACAATACCCGCAAAGATCGTAGGCATGGAAGCACTTTACGGCAGAAGGCGACAGTACGCATTCATCGGCGCAGCGGCCACATTGAGTGCACAAGAATGGGTCTATTTGCCAGACAAATTTTTCTGATGCAGCATTACTGAGCGCAAGTCCGCCAAGACCTCCCAGGCCAATGGCCAGTGTGTATCGCGCTGAACTGCGTATAAATTCCCGGCGCTTTACAGATTTATTTTCAGGGTTGTCGGTCATGGCTTTTTATCGATTTTAGCCGCTATTACCTTGCACGAATTATTTTGTGAACAGGTACCACAAAATGGATTGCTAAAACACGAATCCGGATTGCCGAACCGCCGCCTCAACAACAACAAGCCGCTGATACCGACCAGGCCACCGAAAAATAGCATCCGGCTTCCATCCATGAAAAAGCGCCTGCGATCCATAGGTTCGTCGATGTGTTTTTGCTGTATTTTGTCTACGGTTTTCATGGCTTTACATCATTCTGGTATGTGCTCAAATTTTCGGATCATATTTCGTGAAATATCCAAAGCGTAAATCGCATTGGACTCATCGGACGTCAAATCCACCGGTTCGGAGTTGGCATCAAAAACATCGGGAGCTGCTATTACACTTTTCAATTCGCCGGATGGCAAATATTCCTTAATCCGCACAATCCCTTTTTCGCACGTGGCGAAATTGCCATTGGCCATGATACAGAAGTGGGCAGGGTTGCAACAGCCGATGAAGCCGCCAATGTCATAACCGGATTTTCCCCAGAATGCACGAAGTGTTCCGTCGGTGGAATAGTTTTCTATGGCCTGAATGCCGGTATTTGCAGCCCAAAGTTCTCCTTCTGCACTAAAAGCGATGTCGAAGTATGGGCTTGGGATGATAAATCCATGCTTATTGTCGGTCTGGTTTTTTCCATCGAAATACCCGGTTTCCTTTCCATCCAAGGTATAAATCCGAACAGCGGCTTTTCCGGCATCGGCTAAAAACAACAGGCTGTCTTTGAGGGTAATTCCGGTGATATATACAGCAGAATCGTTGATTTCCCATTGAC
>JBGSYX010000509.1:0-4981 GCA_041750735.1 Cyclobacteriaceae bacterium | reverse complement strand
TCACAGCTTATAACGAAGACAAACAACAAAGCCAATCAGTTCAGGATATCGATGTCGGGGAGCGATTTCTAACTGGTATGTATATTGTAAATATCGACATGAACGATCCACAAGGAAAACCTTGGGATGCTGATGGCTCCGGACCTGACGTGCTATTTCAACTCGGCCCCTCGGATGCCACTTCACTCGATGATTTGTCATTTGTTTTTATTGATTCACTCAATGTGGGCCAGTTCGGTACACCTATTGGTATTTCTACAGATGACCTTGTCCCTGCCAATTATAAACTAAGCAATAAGGAATTCTTTATCCTGCTCGAGGAAATAGACACCGTGAACAACGAAGCAGAATTTGTATCCATGGCTGAAGTTACTTTCAATCCCGTGATACCCGAGGATGAATTTATTACAGTTACCAAGCGGGCCGATGGCAGCGGTGACATCACCATACCATTTATTGTAATTCAACAATACCAGTTTTTCCTCGAGTTCGAAATCCGGTAATTCTCCAACACTTCTCTGAAAGATAAAAGCTGCTCTCAAGGCAGCTTTTTTATTGCCCTTTTATAAAGTTTGAATGACAAAGGAATAAAAGTTGACCTTGGAGGAAATAGGATGAAATGTTGATTGTGGAATCACCGTAATGAAAAAACACTACAGTGCAATCCTGCATAGTATTTTCTAAGGTTGCTCGTCTGGAAAAGGTCAAAACGTCATCCATCATTCGTCAGAAACTGGAATCTGTCCCCAATCGATCTGATCAGTATGACTAACCTAACATTTCTTTGGTCAATAGTTCTGCCGAGATTATCCCCGGACAAGCCTGCCCTGAACTTGATTCAGGGTTTCGGTTTTTTTTGAGGTATGATAAATCATCTCAAATAGCAAACAAATCCCGGGACAGGCCCTGGAAAAATTGCTCTTGATTATTTCATTGTTAACGACATCTCTATTTGTGCGTATTACCAAAATGTTCCGCCTCAACCGTTAATTCAGAGTCCCTCAGGCTACAAAATCCTCTTTCTTCGATAATTTAAGGCTGTATTTCATCAATGGTGCAGACATCAGTATGGTGACAAGGACCATCAGAACGATGGCTACAAAGAGTTCTTCAGTAATGAGGCCGGCATTAAGGGCGATAGTACCGAGTATCACTTCAAGGGTACCATGTGTATTCATACCAAATCCCACGGTCATCGCTTGCAATTTAGTGAGCCCCCCTAAACGTGCCCCCAAAAAAGCACCGAAAAATTTACTAATCAGTGCCAGCAATATCAAAATCACTACAATGGAAAAATTAAAGTTGGTGAGGAAGTTGACATACAAACCGATCGAGACAAAGAACAAAGGGCCGAAAATATTATTAATGAATTGATGGACTATTTCTTTGGCGCGTTCCGACATATGTGTTGAATCACCAAGCGCTACTCCAGCTATGAAGGAGCCGAAAATTGCATGAATACCAATAAATTCGGTCAATGCCGCCGAAAGAAAGCAGATAACAATGGAAATCGACAACACACCCCCCGGCCAGGCAAATGAGGTATTGATCCACGGAAGAATGCGGTTGATCACAGCTTTGCCGACGGATAACATAACCACTGTGAAAAGCAAGGTGAATACTATCGTTGACACAAGTGACATAGTGCCCGACTCCTTCCCCATGATATTCAGGATAATTGCAAAAATAATCCATCCGACAATATCAATGATCATGGCGGAGCTGATGATCACCATTCCGATTTTAGTTTTAAAAATATTCAGATCCATCAGCACACGTGCTACCACTGGCAAGGCAGTAATGGCAAGTGTTGTGCCGATGAAAAGCGAAAATACAAAGCGGTTTTCGTCGAAGGTGTAATTAAAAAGACTTGGTACATAAAATGAAACCAGAAAACCTGTAACAAGTGGAATGATAAGTGAAAATGTGCTGGTGTAAAGGGCTTTTTTACCCTGCTGCCAAACCAGGTTGAGTTCTACCTCCATGCCGGCGACAAAGAGAAGCAACACCACCGACACGTTGATGATACCTTCTAATATAATAGACGCGTTGCCGGAATAGGGGAACAATAGTTCATAAATTTCGATGTCGATGGTACCAAGAATAGTAGGTCCGAGTATCACTCCTGCGAGTATCTCACCAAGAACAAGTGGTTGATGAAACCGCCGCGCCAACTCCCCGAAAAGTCGTGCCGCCAGCAGCATTACACCCAGTTGCAGTAGTAGGTTGACTACTTCGGAATGATTTAAATGGTGCATCAGCGATTTATTTTACTATAAGCAGGTTGGCAGGTAAGTCTTCCATCACCTGTTCGAGATAGTGAGGAAAAATCCGGTCGAAAATATTCAGGTGGTGTGACGGCCGTTTTACAATGAGAAGGTCTGCTCCTACTTTCCTGGTAAATTTCCGTAATTCATAGCCTGGTTTACCGGATGCGGCCTTCACATTGATTTTTAAATCCTTGGTGTCCATCTTCTGGAGCAGTTGTTCTATCTCTTGAATTTCACTGCTGACAATTTCGCGGCGTGTATCCGATTGGTCCTGTTCATTCTCTTCTTCACCAAGAAGTGCCATACTCAGTCCAAAGAGCTTGATGCTTTTAAAAATATGGATTTGCTTCGCTTTTTCCAGTCGGCCGATTTCAATCCCCTGTTGTATAGTATCGACGTAATCTTCTGCTTCGGAACCATTTATAACTATATACCTGAATTTCTTTGGAGGATTTGATGGCTTTACAAGCATTAATATGGCACAATCAGACTTTCGTATCAGCTTGCGAGCAACCGAGCCCAGGTAAAACTTTACGATCGATTCCTTTTGAAGTGCCCCTGCAATGAGGAGATCGATTTTTTCTTTGGCCCCAACTTCAAGGATTTTTTCAGCCGGACTGCCATTTTCCCATACGATTTTGAGCTTTTGGGTATTAACTTTCGTTGATACAACAAGTTCATCCAGATAGGTCTTTTCATCAGGTTTCACTTCCCCTACATGAATGAGCACTAAGGTGGCATCAAATAAGTTTTGTAATCTGGCTGCCTCACTGATGATTGCTTCACACCGTGGAGAAAAAGCAACCGCTACACCTATGGTTTTATACATTGTCTGGTCTGTTTGTCAATAAAGATAATGCCTTTTGAAAATATACAAAATCTAAATGCATAACTGATAAGATGCTATCTGTTATGAAGCATCAGGCGAATTCAAATTTACCTGGATCCTTATATCAACTTTTCTGCACCCTTTATTCCAAGAGCACCTACTTGATATACCGGAAATCATAACCGGCCGGAAGCTGAACAAGGAATTCATACATGAGCTTTATGACATTTTCTATATCGCGGAAATCGACCATTTCCACCGTCGTGTGCATGTATTTCAAAGGCAGTGAAATCAGCGCTGAGGCTACGCCTTCTCCAGAGTATGCAAAAGCATCTGTGTCAGTGCCGGAGAAGCGGGAAAGAGCTGACCGCTGGTATGGGATTTTTTTACTTTTGGCTACCTCAAAGAGCATTTTTAGCACATTGTTGTGTACTGCTGGGGCAAATGACAGAACAGGCCCTCTTCCGGTACGCTGATCGCCCTGTTTGATTTTGCTGTAACCCGGTGCGGTAGTATCATGGCAAACATCAGTGATTATGGCCACATCGGGCTTTATGCGGTGGGCAATCATCTCGGCACCGCGTAGTCCTATCTCTTCCTGAACGGCATTAGTAACATACAGCGCGTATGGCAACTTAATTTTATTCTCCTGTAACCTGCGGGCTACCTCGGCAATCATAAAACCGCCGATGCGATTATCAAGCGCACGGCCCACGAGATAATTTTTGTTTAGCTCCATTAACTGGTCTTCGAAGGTGACGACCGAGCCTACCTCCACTCCCAGTTCTTTAGCTTCTTTATCAGAACCGGCGCCACAATCGAGTACAACAGTTTCGACGTTCATCTTACCTCCTTCTTCCCTGTTTTCGCGCACATGAATCGCCGGCCAGCCAAATACTGCCGGGATAATGCCTTTTTCTCCATGGATTTTTGCCCGTTTTGATGGGGCAATAACATAATCAGATCCGCCGTTCCTGATGACGTGTAGATACCCTTCTTTACTGATATAGTTGACGAACCACGAGATTTCGTCGCAATGGGCTTCTATTACTACTTTATAAGGCGCATCGGGATTGATAATCGCGGCCACCGAGCCATAGGTGTCGGTGATGTATGAATCGGTAAATTGCTTTATGTATTCCAACCATATCTTTTGTCCTTCGACTTCAAAACCTGTTGGCGATTCGGTATTCAGGTAGTTATATAAAAATTTTTTACTTGCTGCTTTCATAATTGAATGTGAATAAATGATAAAAGTATCTGACTAAAATTTGTACAATCCGATCAACAAACCTCTGGCAGAACTGATCGTAATTGTGGGGCAAATTACGAAAAAAACCTTCGGTCAAAAATTTCCTTTGCAGATCAAAATTTATTGCTAATCCGTCGATTTGGTAGGCAGGAGAATGGCTTATGGATTTTTAGCACTATTTTTACATCGACATCATCTAACATGCCGTGAGTATAGGAGAAAATATTACTGCCTTCCAAAAATTGCTTACTAACACTCCATGCAAACTGGTAGCCGTGAGCAAGACCAAGCCGGCCGAATTGATCTTGGAAGCTTACAAAGCCGGGCAACGCGATTTCGGTGAAAATAAAGTACAGGAGCTTCGAGAAAAACCTGGCCAACTTCCCGATGACATCCGTTGGCATATGATCGGGCATTTACAAACAAATAAGGTTAAGTACATCGCTCCTTTTATTCACCTGATCCATTCGGCTGACAGTCTGAAGTTGCTGGAGGAAATAAACAAACAAGCCTTAAAAAACGGGCGGATTATCGATTGTTTATTGCAGGTCCATATCGCACTGGAGGAACACAAATTCGGATTTGATGAGATGGAACTTGATGAAATGTTTAATGGTTCGGTAGTTGCGA
>JBGSYX010000508.1:0-2739 GCA_041750735.1 Cyclobacteriaceae bacterium | reverse complement strand
ATATGGTGTTTTTGTAACCTATGCGCAAACATCCCAGGGATCAAAAGAACTCAGCAAGGCAGAAAAACTTTTCCAGGTTGGTAATTTTTACGAAGCCCTTCCATTCTTTCTAGAGGCAGAGTCGGCCGGCAATGCCGATAAAATTCTATACTACAAAATAGCCAGGTGCTACAGCGCTTCTCCTGAAGTGAATGAGCGAATTAAAGCTATCCCCTATTTTGAAAAAGTGGATGAGTCAGCTCTGAATCCCATTCCCCCAGACTATTACCTGATAGTCGGAGATGCTTATGTCGCGAACGAACAGATCGAACAAGCACTCATTTATTACAACAAACAACTGAAAGTCGTGGCCCGGGACGCCAGGGCAAAAGCCGTGGTGGAGGCTAAAATAACGAGAGCGACAACCGCTTATGAAATAATGCGCATTCCAAAGAATGTCACAGTGGTGTCCGTGGGTTCGGGCATCAATTCTGTGTTCACGGAATACAATCCGGTGGTTTCAGCCGATGAAAGTATTTTGGCCTATACTTCCCTGAAGCCGGTTGAAAGTAAATCAGGAGAAAAAATGGCAGAGGAAATACTGATTTCATATAATAAAACGGGCACTTGGTCTATACCGGTGAAAGTTGACGTGGCCACTGAAAACAACTATGGTACCGCCGGAATCTCCGCGGATGGACAGGAAATGCTGGTATTCATTGGTGACCATTCCAGCGGATCGATCTATAAAATACAGAAGGAAGAAAACGGATGGAGCAGGCCAATGCCATTAGGTGATAATATTCATTCCAAATACATGGAAAGCACCGCCAGTTTGACTCCGGACAACAAAACAATCTATTTTGCAAGTAACAGACCGGGCGGTTATGGTGGTTTGGATATATACAAATCTGAAAAAAAACCAGACGGCACATGGGGAAAGGCCGAAAATCTGGGTAAGGGAATAAACACCAAAGCCAATGAAGATGCCCCGTTTATTCATCCCAATAAGAAAATGCTTTTCTTTACCACGGATGGCCATATCGGTATGGGTGGCAATGACATTTACAAATCTGAACTGGTCGATGGTGCATGGTCAGAACCCAAAAATATGGGTTACCCCATAAATACCACCGCAAACGATAACTACTTCACTCTTATTGCTGATGGCTCACGTGGATATTTTTCCTCAGACCGTAAAGGCGGATCGGGCGGACAGGACATCTATGCTATGGATATGCCTGAAAATTATGAGACTATACCGCTGACTATGATCAAAGGCCGGATTTTAGATGCTGAAACACAAAAACCTTTACCAACCAAAATCTACATGATCGATACACAGACCAGTGAAAAGATAGACTACGTGTATCATCCAAACCCCAAGACCGGCGATTATCTCGTGATATTACCTCCCAGCCAGACTTATGATATGATCATAGAATCGGAGGGCTTTTTGCCGTATACACTGAATATCGATGTGCCGGACCAGAAGGAGTTTTATGAACTTTATCAAAAAATATATCTCAAAACCATAAAACACTTCGATGTGGTTGTTGGGCAGGAAGTAGAAATCAAGAATGCCTTTTACAACACCCAGGCAGAAGGAGTAGTGAGCTTGCGCAAGGAGCACGAAGCCACGCTCATTGAAAGCGACAGTATCGACGTATATGAACTCATGGGGCAACTCATGGAGGCTGGCGACCAATCTGGCATGGATTATCTTGTGGAATTGCTGATGATGAAAAATCCGATCGACAGCGTGGATTTTGAAAGTAGTCAGATCCAGTCAGCCAAGCGGGTTTATTACTATGACGAAAGTGACGAAAGCAAATTTGAGAAGAAACAGGTAGATGGAGAGGTAATTTTTTCCTTACCAACGATGTGTGTAACCAAGGAAGCTGAAGCTCAAAAAGTGATTATTTCCCAGCCAGCCCTGCAAGTGGTTACGCATATTTCCAACGAAGTATTGAAAGTATATTTTCCTGCCGGAAAAAGCGAACTCGAGAACAAATACGAAACAAACCTGAAACTGATCCTTGATGAATTGAACAACCGGCCAAATTTGGGTATTGAAATTTCGGGATATGCTTCGAATGAAGGAAATGAAGAATTCAACAAGAAACTTTCCAACGAACGTGCCAAATCCGTTTTGGATTATTTTAACCATCGGGGAATAGTTCGCCGACGAATTGTTGCCATAGGCTATGGCGCCGATGAAAGCACCGGACTGAGCAAAGAAGAGAGCCGACGAGTGGAAGTTCGGCTGGTAGATCTCGGCAGGTAGCAGATAGCATTATTCTTTATATAAGCCTGAACAAAAAATTCAGGCTTTTTTATTTATTTTCATTGAAATAAGGATGTCATCTCTATTTTTGCATCGATTTTTTGCGCCTTTACTATGGAAAACACAAATAAATTTGCACTCATTACCGGGGCGAGTCTTGGCATCGGCAGAGCCATGGCGATTGAATTGTCAAAAAGAAACATTAATACGCTCCTAATTGCTCTTGACACGCCGGAACTGCACCAAACCAGGCAATTTATTGCCAGTAATTTTTCAGCCAAGGTCGATGCTTTTGGCACAGACCTTACCCAGCCTGAAGCAGCCAGTAATATTTTTGAATGGTGCCAACTGAATAATTACGAGGTAGATATATTGATTAACAACGCCGGCTTTGGTGAAAGTGGTTATTTTGAGAATAATTCGATGGAGCGATACAGCTCCATGATCGAGTTAAATATGAAAGCCTATGTGGC
>JBGSYX010000507.1:0-45019 GCA_041750735.1 Cyclobacteriaceae bacterium | reverse complement strand
GGCATCAATCCCAAAACCGGCGAAGTTGTACAGGGCAGGATTGCCGATAATTGGGGCTACACACTCAATGGATTTTATTCGGTTTTCATGATCGATAACAAACCTGAATACAAACAACCAATACTCGAACTTTTTTCAAACCTCAACAAATACCGGAACCATGACTGGGAAGGCAACGCCGACGGGTATGCCGATGCCATAGAAAGTGCGCTCAACCTATATAACAGGATTCCTGATGTGGAAGTCGCCGCCTGGATCGACAGCGAAATCAAAGTGATGTGGAATATGCAGCAGAAAGACGGAATCATCGAAGGCTGGCACGGCGACGGGAACTTTGCCCGAACCACTATAATGTACAATTTATTGAAATCACGGGGTGTATATGCCCAGCCTTGGAGTGAAGACCTTTTCCTCGGGGCTGAACAATCTGGCGATACGCTGTTTATTTCTATTCGCTCGGATGCTGGTTGGAAAGGAAAACTGCATTTCGATAAACAGCGGTTTAAAGAAAACCTGAACCTGCCGATCGATTGGCCCAGAATAAACCAGTTCCAGGAGTGGTTCACTGTGCGAAAAGACAACGTCTATACAATGGTAGATTTATTCAGGCATGAGAAAAAGGCGATTTCAGGAATCCAGATGATAGAGGGTATTGAGCTGGAAATCTCCGGAGAACAAAGGTATTTGGTATATTGATCGACTATGGAACTGGAAATATTTCATTCAGGAATTACCTGGCGATCATGTTCGTTCATAATCATTTCCGTGTTGATTCTATGCGGAATACTTCTGAATGAATGCCACCAAAAACCATCAGCTACAGAACAATCCGGAAAATATAGCTTGATCGCAGGCGCCATAGTTCAGGGTGATACAACAAAAAAAACGATGGCGATTGTTTTTACTGGAGGCGACTTTGGCGAAGGTGGGGATACCATCCGGAAAACGTTGAAACGCCATGGTATTCATGCATCTTACTTTTTCACCGGCGACTTTTATCGCAATCCGGCGTTCCAAAGTCTTATACAGAACTTGCTGGTAGATGGCCATTATTTGGGAGCCCATTCCGATAAACACCTGCTTTACTGCGACTGGACAAATCGCGATAGTTTGTTAGTCACAAAGGATGAATTCCTCTCCGATTTACATGCCAACTACAATGAAATGGAAAAATTCGGCATCCTTCCGGAAAATGCCCGGTATTTCATGCCACCGTATGAATGGTACAACGACAGCATCAGCCAATGGACAAAAGAATCAGGCTATCAACTGTTCAACTTTACGCATGGCACACTTTCAAATGCTGATTACACAACCCCTGAAACGCCTAACTACAGGACGAGCAATGAAATCTTTGACAGCATTACAACATATGAGAAAACCTCATCCTGCGGACTCAACGGATACATATTGCTGATCCATATCGGCACCGCTCCGGAACGCACCGATAAATTCTATCATCGCCTCGATGACCTTACTCTTTGGCTTAAGCAAAAGAATTATTCTATGGTGCGGATAGATGAACTGCTGAGGTAGTCAGTCGGCGGTACATGACGTTTGAGGTATTATTCAGTCACGCCACTTTCTACTGATAACTCAGGCACATATTGGCGGCAGGCTGGGATTTTTAAGGATTTGATTACCTTCTTAATTGGCTATTTCCTATCTTCCATAACAACACAATCCAGAAATTATGAAAACCAACAGACGAAAATTCATAGCCACTACAGCCGTCGCTGCGACGGGAATCGGCATTAGCAGCAAGCTCATTGCATCACCAGCGCTTATAAAAAAATACAACGTGAACGATACTATCCGCATGGGATTTATTGGTGTCGGAAACCGTGGCAGTCAACTCCTCAATTTCTTCATGCAAAATAAAGACGTGGAAGTTGCCGCACTTTGCGATGCATATACCCCTTACACCACGCGCAATAGAAGTGAAGTAAATCAAAAGCTGAAGAGTTCCGGCAGAATCCCGGACATGGGCGAAACATTTTCCGGCCCTGTAACCCGATACAAAGATTTCAGAAAACTGCTGGAACAGAAAGACATCGATGCTGTCTGCATCGCCACGCCTGACCATTGGCATGCCATCCAAACGATTCAAGCTATGGAAGCCGGTAAAGATGTTTATGTGGAAAAACCATTGACCATCACCATAAAGGAAGGTCGCGCTATGATCGATGCGCAGAAGCGTACCGGAAAGGTATGTGCAGTTGGACTTAATCGCAGGGGTTCGGCCATTTATCAGCATTTGAAAAAGGAAATGAGCAGCGGCCTTCTGGGGAAAGTGACTACCGCCAGAGCGCTGCATATCAGCAATATGTATCCTGATGGCATCGGCAGGATGAAACCCGAAATTCCGCCCAGCGACCTGGATTGGGATATGTGGCTTGGACCACGCGCAAAACGTGATTTTCAATACAACATCGCCCCTTACTATTTCAGATGGTGGAAGGACTATTCCTCGCAAATGGGCAACTGGGGCGTGCACTATATGGACGTGATCCGATGGCTTTGCGGAGAAAGTGCTCCAATCTCCATCAGCGCAGTCGGCGGCAAATACGCATTGACAGATGACCGCACCATACCTGATACCATGGAAGTGGTTTTTGAATTTGCCTCTGGTATGATCATCCAGTTTTCGATTCATGAGGCTAATGGAGGTGGAGGTATTTCCGGTGGTGAAATAGAGATCAACGGATCTAAAGGGTCATTGGTGGCTGATGAACGAAAATATGCTGTAGCTCCATCAAGACCCGGACAATTTCAAAGCTGGGAGTCACAGATTCAGGCCTCTTCAGAGGTTTTGAAAGACAACCCAAAATTCACAGCGAATAATGGCGACTCCACGGCAAACCTCATCCGCAATTTTCTTGACTGCGTCAAATCAAAAGCAGCGCCGTGGTGTCCGCTCGAAGAAGGACATCGCTCTACATCATTCGCGCATCTCGCCAATATCGCACTGGAAGTCGGCGGAAAAATAACCTGGGATGCGGAAAAGGAACAAATTACCAATAATGTAAAAGCCAACGATTTGCTCCACTACGAATACCGTAAGCCATGGACATTGTAGTAAATCATCTTTTTGGAGTAATCACACTTACGCACCATGGAAAATAATGGCATTTCAAGGCGCTCGTTTATCCGGCAGTCGTCGGTGGCAAGTGGAGTTTTACTTGCTGCACCATACCTGAATCATCACACCATGGCAGGAGTGCAAAAGCATGAAATATCCATATCCTCAGTCAATACCAATTTCGAGCGCGAACCGCTGATAAGGCCCTTTGGTTTCAAAGGCGGATACATGACCGAAATCTGGCAAACTGTTTCATTGTTGCAATCTGAAGTCGGAAATTCGGGCCTTGGACTTACTACGCAAAATGTACTCTGGTCTGACGCCAATGTTTTCGCTTCCAATTCAGAGGCAGGTGGAAATGCGCTCATGTATGCCGTGACCGAACGTGCCATGCAGATGGTAAAAGGCGAAAAATTTCTTGATCCGGTGGAACTCCAGGAACGCCTATTGCCTGAAATATATGCTTACGCCAAAAAAATTACCTCTAATCCATCACTGCGAATGACCTTCGCACTCAATGCGCTGGTCGGGTTGGATAATGCCGCCTGGATGTTGTTTGCTAAAGAAAATGGCATCAGCAATTTCGATGACCTGATCCCAGTGAAGTATCGGCCTGCCTTGTCGCATAAGCACGATAAAGTTGCCAGCATTCCATTAATGGCGTACAACATTCCTATCGAGGAAATCACCAGAGCGGTAGATGATGGCTATTTCTTTATGAAAATAAAAATCGGCCAGCCTGGTACACAGCAGGAAATGCTGGAGAAAGATATGGCACGACTTACAGCCATTCACAAAGCTATCGGCGATAAGCGTACGCCGTACACGACTGATGGAAAATTGCCTTATTATTTCGACGCTAACGGACGGTATGAAGAAAAAGACACGCTGATGCGCCTGCTGGATCATGCACGTAAAATCGGCGTATTCGACCAGCTTGCCCTTATCGAAGAGCCATTCGCCGAAGAGAAGGAAATCGATGTACATGATATCGATGTGAGACTGGCAGCTGACGAAAGCGCCCATACCGATGCAGATGCGCTCAAACGGATTGAAATGGGCTATCGGGCTATTGCGCTGAAACCAATCGCCAAGACGATGAGCATGTCGATGAAAATAGCCCAGGTTGCTTTTGATAAAAACATTCCATGCTTCTGTGCTGACCTTACGGTGAATCCAATCCTGGTGGAATGGAACAAAATCGTGGCAGCACGGCTAGCAGCATTCCCCGGCATTGGGGGCATGGGTCTCATGGAAACCAACGGCCATCAGAATTACAAAAACTGGGCGGCGATGCGAAGCTATCATCCATCTCCGGAAGCCACCTGGGCTAATGCTAAAGACGGAGTATTCCGTCTCGATGATGAATATTATCGTACAAATGGAAACATTCTGGTGCCTTCACAACATTATATGGATTTGGTATTGGCTAGGCACTGAGTTTAGTGTATATTGTATTATCAGTAAAATGAATGTGGGTTAAGAAGACCAGATTTAATTTTATGCTTTTCGGTTCGGCGTGGGGCAATGCAATGCAGAAGGTTTTCGAAAACAATCGCCACCTTCTTGGTAGGAAAAAGAATCTAAAAGAATTGATGGATGAGCAAGGAATCAGCCACCATCACACAAAATATACCTTTAAAAAGGCAGATCCGGAAAGGATAAAGAAACTGCACAATCAACTTATTGGCGAAAACAGAATTTCATTGGTTAAGCAAGTCGGAATATTGGTTTTCCTGACAATGATCATATTCGGAGCGATATATTTTTTCGTCTTTTGATCCGGCTGGAACTAACCCCTTATTAAAAAGATAAATCCAAAATTAATCAGGCCACATTAGCCTTAGGTTTCTAAATCGCATTATCATGAGAAAACCACACAATGTATTCGTCTTTTTTTTCGCTCTGGCATTCATTTCCCAACTGACGAATGCCCAGAATTACCCCTTTCAAAATACCGCCTTGTCCGATGATGCCAGGATCGATAACCTGATTTCATTGATGACGCTGGATGAAAAAATCAATCATTTGTCGCCGATGCTACCCGGCATTCCTCGCTTGGGAGTGAAAGGAACCCGCATCGTCGAAGGTCTGCATGGCCTCGCCTGGAGCGGCCCGGCCAACTGGGCAGTAAAAGGAAAGGGAGAAGCGCCAACGACTACTTTCCCGCAGGCTATTGGACTTGCTCAAATGTGGGATCCTGATCTTCAGGAAAAAATCGCAGCATGGGAAGCCTATGAAACCCGATACCTGACACAGAATCAAAATTATGGACGTGCCGGTTTGATCGTCCTCGCTCCCAACGCCGACCTTGGCAGGGATATCCGTTGGGGCCGAACTGAAGAATGCTATGGCGAAGATGCCTTCCTCGCTGGAGAACTCGCAACGGCCTATGTGAAAGGTTTACAGGGAAATGATGCTAAATATTGGAAAACAGCATCGCTAATGAAGCATTTTTTAGCCAACAGCAACGAAAACAACCGCTTCATCAATTCATCCGATTTTGATGAGAGGCTATTCAGAGAATACTATTCTTATGCTTTCTATAAAGGTGTCACCGCGGGTGGATCAAGGGCATATATGGCGGCTTACAACAAGTATAATGGAATTCCATGCACCGTTCATCCGATGTTAAAAGATATCACCGTGAACGAATGGGGGCAGAATGGAATCATCTGCACCGACGGCGGAGCATTCAAACATCTCGTTAATTCCCATCACTATTATGAAACCCTTGAAGAAGCGGCAGCGGCGTGTATAAAAGCGGGTATCAATATGTTCCTGGATCAATACAAGCCTTATTTACCAGATGCTATAAAAAAAGGAATGGTGACTGAGGACGAAATTAATGTTGTACTTGGAGGTACCTTACGCGTGATGCTGAAGCTGGGTTTACTTGATAATGATGTTTCCAATCCATATGTGAAGATTGGTGTTGCAGATACCATCAGGCCATGGACAAAACCTGAAGCTGCAGAACTGGCCAGAATTGCAACCGCCAAGTCCATCGTACTCATGAAAAATGATGGATTATTACCAATTTCTATTGACAAAATTAAATCAATAGCCGTAATTGGCCCAAGCGCTGACCTTGTCATTTCGGACTGGTATGCCGGTACACCGCCATATCACGTCAGCATTTTGGATGGAATTAAGAAAATGGTTGGCGAGGACGTAAAAATCACTTTCGCGGCAAGTAATAAAGCGGATTCCGCGGTAGTCGCCGCCAGGGAATCTGACATTGCAATTGTTTGTGTTGGAAATCACACGCTGGGTTATGGCCTGGGCTGGGGACAAAATTATGTTGCAAGTGATGGCCGCGAAGAGGTGGACAGGCAGGCAATTTCGCTCGAACAGGAAGACCTGGTGAAACTGGTGAAAAAGGCAAATCCGAAGACAGTACTGGTATTAGTATCAAGTTTTCCATATGCCATACCCTGGTCAAAGGCAAATATTCCCTCCATTCTCCATGTGACCCAATCGAGCCAGGAACTCGGCTCTGGTGTCGCAGATGTTCTGTTCGGCAAGGTGAATCCTGCCGGACGCTTAGTGCAAACATGGTCGGCATCAATCGATGAGTTGTTGCCGATTCTCGACTACGACATCCGACATGGGCGCACTTATATGTACGACAAGCACGAACCGCTCTTTTGTTTTGGCCACGGATTGAGTTACACTACATTTCAATATGCTAATCTGAAATTCAATAAAACGGATTTGAAAGATGGCGAAACACTGCAAGTCTCGGTCGATATTAAAAACACCGGGTCGATGGATGGAGATGAAGTGATACAGGTATATGTGAGTTACCCGGAATCCAAGGTCGGACAGCCAACTATAGCGCTGAAGGGATTTAAACGGATTCCAATAAAAGCCGGTGAAACGGTGCATGTTTCAATACCTGTAAAAGCTGAAGATCTTAAATACTGGGATGCGGGAAAACACGCCTTCGTACTTGAAAAAGGCAAGCTCAACGTGATGATTGGGGCTTCTTCCAAAGGCATCAGGCTCGATGGAAGTATAGAATTGAAATAGGCAAAACCCCATCGCGGTGAATTCTTATCAGGTCTTCTTTTGCTTCTTTGCTAAATCGGTATTTAGTCATTAAGCACCGACTTAGATTGAGTTAAAATTTGATCTTTACTGTCATTGGTAAACCCGCTATTTTCGGCTTTATCCAATTTAGCTCTAATCCAGTCAATTTGCCCTTGTTGCTTTCTTGCTTGCCTGATTAAGTCATTAACTACTTCACTTTTGCTGGAGTATTCCTCGTTGTCTACTTGAGCTTTTAACCATTCATCATTTGGTTTCGTGAAGGATATACTTTGTCTAGGCATAGCTTATTACATTTGATGTAATATTACACCAAATATGCTTCAATGGCAACTTTTATAGTGTCGTTGGAAACTTCCAGATATGGCACGTGCCTCTGGACTTTCAAATATCACAAAAGTCCGGTTTCAGGTTAAAAATCATTCTGCTCAGTGAAGGCATGTCCTATATCATTTGCTAGCATTTTGTTTTATTCTAGGATCAAAATTCATGACTGTTTCAGAAATCACTTTAATTCGAGAAGAGTCCGGGTGGTTAGGGTTAATTAAATAATTATATTCTTTGTGAACAACGCAACTTGGCACTTTCAATACGGCTGCTCTACCATCTTGTACAAAATCACCCCCTATAAATTGAGTTTCTAATATTGGCGGTCTCGAATCCCAGTTTTCCGGCAAGTCTTTTGGTTCTATTTCAAGGACTTGGATATCATCTGGAATATCAACTTCAACATAAAACCTATCAGTTGGTAAATCTTCACTTAAGTCCAGATGAACCGAAACTTCCAAAGTTGCTAAGGCGCGAGATTCTGCAGTATAAACTAAATATGTGTTAAGGCTATTCCATCTATATCCTTCTGTCAATGCTGCCCCAATTCCCTTTAGGGTGGTTTTTAGATATTTTTTTCTTTCAACTCTGTAAACTCTCATTATGCCATATTGCCATATTCCAGTCTATTAAGTGCGTTTTTCACCTCCTGAATACCTGTTACCGAATCGAAGAAACTTTCTGGTTTTACTCCACCTAAAGATACATTTGGCTTCTTAAGCCATCTTTGAAACTTTTCGGATTCGTTATTAAAGACTTCCGACCCAAAATCAAGAAGTTCTGTTAATAATAGTACGACCTCACTGTCTCTACCGCTTAGTAATTCTTTTTCCCTTTTCTTTTTATTGTACGTAGTTTGAGGCACCCCAAAAATGGTTAAAACTTGTTTTACCGGAAGATCAGTTCTTTTGCTAATCACTTCAATTGATTCATAAGGAAGTCCTCTTCTAATAATACCAACCCGTTCAATCTTATTAGACCACGCGTATTCTCCATTTGGAACTTTAATAACCCAACCAGAACTTTTTTTTCTTGTAGTTCTTGCTCGCTTGATACTTTTTTTAGTATCGAATTTTGCGTCTATTTGAGAGTGTGTTTTCATATGAAAGCAATTATACTGCAAAATAGCAACAAAATTGCTTTACTCAAGGTCGCGATAAGAAATAAATGCTAACATTCGGATAAACCATATGTGGTTTACACACATTATATACAACAGGTATTGCCCTACTGTTAAGGCAAGTCTAGTGGATATGTTGTAAGCACTCTTCATAGTACACTAAGCTATTCCGGAATCGTCAAAACTCCAAATTATCAGAAAAGCTTTTGGGGATTTGCACGATAGTTTTCTTGTCAAAGGGAAATGCCTGGAAAAGAAATAATTTGCGATGCAGTTTTTCTTAGCACGGTTAACTATTTCAGAAAATCCTGCCGCAAGGGCGTAAAACTGTCGATCAATCTCGCTGTTTTTGTCAGCAGTTTGATGGTGTGGAGTTTTCCTGACGGCACGACAAACATATCGCCTGGCTTTAGGTGCTGCTCCGGTTCATCCTCGCAGTAAAATATGACTTCACCTTCAGCGATATAGCTCGTTTGTTCGTGCGGATGAGAATGTGGCGGTTCCTTCTCCATCCATGGCCCATCCGTAAAATCGACAATGACCATCATGAGTTCATCGGCATAGATGATTCTGCGCTCCAGTCCGGGGCGGACTGCCTGGTATGGAGATTCAGCGTATTTGGATACAGGCATAGTATTTAGGCTTATCGTTTTTAAATAATCAAACCCGTTGGGTGAATTAATGTGCACAAATTTAAAATCAATCACTTACGTCATTAAGCGCAGCGAAGTAATCTCAAAGAGATTGCCACATGCTTCGCATTCGCAATGACGCAAATTAATTCACCCAACGGGTTAATCAAATTATTTCAACAACATGGAGATATCAACCGAATCAGCCATTGATTGCTGGAGGACGATCAACTCTGAAAACAGTGATTTTTCCAATGAATCGTATTCAGCAATCGCACTGAGGTTTAGTATTTCCAACGGATCATTTTTCAGGTCGTACAACAAAGTAACCGGCACCTGAGGGCACACAATTAATTTATATCCATCCTTCCTGATCATGCGCTGCGCGTTGGTATAGCAGCCATAAATAGACGGATAATGACTTTCGGATGATTTCTTATGAATGATATCGAGGAAGCTGTTGAACTCCACGTGATCTGGTTTTTGCACTCCGGTCAGTTCCAGTGTGGTCGCCATGATATCCTGAAGATAAACATCTGCAGCAGATGATTCATTTTTGGGAACATCTGGCCCAACGACCAGCAGTGGCATCCTGATGCTGTGATCGTACATGCTTTGTTTGCCCATAAGGCCGTGGTTTCCTACAGCCAATCCGTTGTCAGATGAGAGGAAAATATAGGTATTCTCCTTTTTGCCTGATCGTTCAAGGGCCTGGAGTATCCTTCCTATTTGAGCATCCAGGTGGGAGATAATGGCATAATACTCTTTTCTGTGTTGGAGAATCGCCTGCCGCGTCCGCGGAAATGGTGCCAGCCGTTCATCGCGCATCTCTCTGCCATACCCGATTTTTCCGTTGTATGGATATTCTTCAATAAAGCTTTCCGGCAAGGCGATGTTAGCCGTATCATACATATCGACATATTCTTTTGGCGCTTGCCGCGGATCGTGAGGGGCATTGAAAGCGAGGTACATGAAGAATGGTTTATCCGATTTTCCTGCCATAGCCAGCATCTCTTCGGCATCATCAGCCAATACTTCGCTCCAATGTTTGCCTCCTTTCCAGTGGCCGCCAAATGCAGTATCATAAGGCGTCCATGTGTCTGCTTCTCCTTCTGGAGGTCTGTTATACGCTTCCGGTGTATCGTTTGGCATGCCCGGCATGATGTGCTTCACATGATTAAAAATAGAATCCGGTGAGACTTCAACATGCCACTTTCCGCTGAACCAGGTTTCGTAACCGGCGTCTTCCATGATCTGGCTCCACAATTTGCGTTCGAAAGCCAGTTGTTCCAGCCTTTTTTCATTGCGCATCGCACGCCACACTGTCTGCCCCGTGTTGAGCATCGTGCGAGAAGCTACACAAACAGCACCATGCCATGCTCCCATGTTGTATGTGTTGGTGAAGGTGAATCCTTCACTGACCAGTCTGTCCATAGTCGGAGTATGAATTTCTTCATTACCCAGGGCACGTATTGTATGAAAGGTCTGGTCATCGGTAAATATGAAAAGGATGTTGGGCTTGGGCTCATCTCTGCTTTCCGTTGTCTTGCAGGAAATAAGAAACAGCATGCATAAGGAAAAAGTATAACTGATTTTCATAAACATTGAATTCATGCCTAATGGAAACCAAGATAATTCATTCGGGAGAAATCCATTAGCAGCCGACTTGATTATGATCAATTATTTTAACTTTGAATACTTTTACAACTCCCAGTTAACGTCAATTTACTCCTGATGATTCGACTAATTCTTTTTATACTCTCACTAATTACCATCAGCAACTCCGCCACTGCAAGTTCGGATATTCGCCCAAACTTCGTCATCATCATCGGCGACGACATAGGTTGGAATGATCTGGGATGTTATGGAAATCCGGTGGTAAAATCACCCAACATCGACCGCCTGGCTGATGAAGGCATCAAATTTACCAACGTTTATCTTACTGCCAGTTCGTGCAGCCCGAGTCGGTGCAGTATCGTCACCGGCCGCTATCCGCACAATACCGGTGCCGCCGAACTCCACACGCCACTTCCGGCGGGTATGATTACCTTTCCTGGCGAATTAAAGCGAAATGGCTACTACACCGCTGCTGCCGGTAAATGGCACCTTGGCCCAAATCCGAAGTCCGATTTTGACCTGGTGGTGGAAGAAGGTAATGGCGACGGTGGTGAGGATCAATGGGTGCGTGTATTGCAGGACAGGCCGAAAGACAAACCATTTTTCATGTGGTTTGCTGCCCATGATGCTCATCGCGTCTGGCAGGCCGACTCAAAAGCAGCACCACACAATCCTGATGATGTAATTGTTCCTGCCTATCTGGCCGATGCGCCCGGTACGCGAGAAGACCTCGCTGCGTATTACGATGAAATCCAGCGGCTCGACAGGTATGTTGGCCTTGTAAGGGATGAATTGCGAAAACAAAACGCCCTGGAGAATACGATGATCATCTTTATGGCTGACAACGGGAGGCCGTTTCCCAGAGCAAAAACGCGTGTTTACGACAGCGGGATGAAGACGCCTTTTGTTGTGAGCTGGCCAAAAGCAATAAAAACCCATGCTACTTCTGCTGCATTAATGAGCGCGATTGATATTGCTCCGACCATCCTTCAGCTGGCCGGTTTAGAATCTGGCCCGACATTCCAGGGTATCAGCTTCGAAAAAACCATTAAAAACCCATCGACGGAGCATCGGAATTATATCTTCGCTGAACACAACTGGCACGACTTTGAAGCCCATGAGCGTATGGTGCGGGACAAGTATTTTATGTACGTTGTTAACAATCGTCCGCAGTTTCCTAACCAGGGACCAGCCGATTCGAACAAGTCTTCATCGTATGAAGACTTGAAAGCGGTGAGAGATGGCGGTAAATTGAGCGCCGCCCAGGCAGATGTGTTTATGGCACCACGGCCGTACGAGGAATTATTCGATTGCGTAAACGACCCTGAGCAGTTGCTGAATGTAACTTCAAACCCAGCCTATACTTCGGTAATGGACAACCTTCGCTTTGTACTACAGAGGTGGAGCGTCGAGACCGGGGACGATATTCCTTCGAAGTTGACCGATTCCTGGTACGACAGAGAAACCGGCAATGGCCTGAACACCGGGCAACTCCGCGGCGAAATGCCAGGGACGAAAAGCCGGGCAGTAGATAATAATAGCAAAGGACCTTTTTAATGGATTGATGAGTGATTGAAAATAGATTGATGGAGATTGATGATAGAATTACACTCCTAACTCATAATTCATAACCAAGCTATTACCTTTTACCTTTACCAAATCCCCAGAACCCAGTAACTAGAACCCAGTTACCAGATCCCAGAACAAAATATGAAAAACACCAGAAGAGATTTTTTAACGAAAAGCGCCCTTGGGGCCGCGTTGGCCGCCGGAGGGTTTTCAGCCTGTGAACCTAAAAAACAAAGGACGGCAATTCCGTCGGCTGCAGATAATTATGCTGTGCTAGAGGAAGTTCTCGGCCGGCAGGTACTGGATATTTCCATGTTTCCCGATGCACTCATCATTGAATCCCTCGAACTACTGAGGAACGAAGACAATTTCATCTGCCGTGTCCGCACAAAGGATGGCGCGGAGGGTATTTCGGTAAGCAACAACATGCAGATGATCGCTCTGTATCCAATCTTTACGCACCGGCTTCAAAAGTTTTTCATAGGCAAAGATGCGCGGCACCTGGAACAGCTCCTGGAGGATGTTTACGTACACGACAGCAATTATAAATTGCAAAACCTTGCGCTGTGGGTGCCCTTGGCGACCATTGAATTTGCTATCCTGGACCTTCTTGGAAAAATTGCCAAAAAATCCATAGGGCAACTGCTGGGAAAAATCCATAATCCCAAAATCGCTGTGTACCAGGCAAATAATTACCGTGGAAAATCTGCCGAGGAATCCATTGAACTGATCAGGAAAGATGTAGAAGAAACGAAGGCCAAAGCGCTCAAATTCAAAGTCGGCGGACGCATGAGCAAGGACAGGGACAATCCTCCCGGACGGACGGAAGCACTGATTCCGTTAGTGAGAAAAACATTTGGTGATGACATGGTGATCTATGCAGATTCCAACGGATCGTATTCGGTGGGTGAAGCTATCCGCGTCGGTAAATTGATGGAGGAATATGCATTCGACTTTTATGAAGAGCCCGTGCCATTTGATTGGTATGAGGAAACCAAGCAGGTGGCCGATGCATTAAATGTACCAATCGCGGGTGGTGAACAGGAACCGAGCATGCACCAGTTCCGATGGCTCATCGCGAACGATGCGCTACAGATTGTTCAGCCCGACATATTCTATTTCGGAGGTATGATAAGGTCGATGAAAGTGGCGCAAATGGCTGAGGTCTTCGGCAAACCATGTACGCCACATATATCCGGTTCCGGACTCGGTTTCCTGTATATGATGCATTTTGTTTCGGCGATTCCAAATGCAGGGCCTTACCATGAATTCAAGGGCTTCAATACTGAGTCGCCCTTCGAGTGCGCTACATCAACACTTGAAAGCGAGGACGGCATCGTCACTGTTCCTTCCGGACCTGGATTTGGCGTCGATATCGATCCTGCCTATATCGCCCGGCATGTGGTAGTGACATCGTAGGCCTATTATCAGCATTAGGACTGCCGATGACAAGTTGACGTCATTGCGATGAACCGCCCGCTTTTCAGGGCGGTGAAAAAGCAATCTCTTGCCAAAGAGGAGATCGCTTCGTACCTACTGATGACATATTTTCGGTAAAAGGCAAAAAGAAACATAATAAATGGTAAAAATCCCTGGACCTGTTCCGGGGTCTGCATGAGTTTTGCGTTTTCGTTGCAAAGTAGCGAGAGATCCGGCACAGGGCCGGGAATACTGATCATCATTATTTTGTTAGCGTCATCTCAATTTGTGTGCTTTGTAAAAATGTTGCGTCTCAGACTGAAAAGACATTACTGGTCTGAGTATCTCGCACAAACCAGTGATACTGTGAAACAGAACCTACTGCAATCTGAATGATACTTCCAGTAACATAGAGACATCAACAGGTTCGCCTGCTTTTTTACCAGGATTGAAGTCGCCAAGCGTTTTTAATACCCTAATGACTTCATCTGCCAAAACTGGATAGTTCTCAATACTTTTCCTTTGGTCTACCCCCGATGTTAAATAGCCCACCACAACGATTTGACTCAACCCGACACCGGAGGTTTTCCGGATTTCTTCACCGGGATCTGTTTTAATATTCACAATTTTTCCTTGTTTGTTCACCGTGAAAGCCACATATACCAAACCCTGAATACTTTCATTGCGTGCCTCCACCGGATATTTTATTTCCTTTTGTATGGCGCCATAAAAGGCTTCATTACCTCCTATATATTCTGGTATTTCGGTAAAAAACAACCCTATATCGAATCCGATGCTTTTTTTCGTCTTAATGAGAATTACTCCATTTTTTCCTTTTTCTCCATAGGCAATGGCTGCAGAACTATCTTTTAGTACAGAAATACTTTCGATATCATTCGGTTTGATAGAATTCGTGTTGAAATTTTCCTTTTCCACTCCGTCAACAATGAAAAGCGGTCTCTTTTCATTACCAAAAATATCCTGTTCCTGGCTTCTTACAGCAACCCCTTCTTCCGACTTTTTCAGTACTATCTTATGCAATCCTTCAGTCCGCGCTAATTGTGTTTGTGTCTCATATCCAACGAATGAAAACACCAGTTCGGCCTCTTTTTCTCCGTTAGGCAACTTCAAGCTAAATTCGCCAGCCAAGTTTGTTATGGTACCCGTCGTGGTTCCTTTGATCAGTATATTACAACCTGGAACAGGATTTCCCAGCTCATCCCTGACTATACCGGTAAACAACGACGAGGTACTGGCTTCTTCGTGAATCTTGGGTATATTACCGTTATAGGAGCCAAATTGCACAGGTAATATCATCCGTACAGCTACCACTTCCCCCCTTTGTTTGCCAGGAGACCACGATGGCCCTTCCTTGATCACCCGTTCAGCCGCTTCATCACAGCCTCCGCCTATTCCCCTCACAACTTTTACGTCTTTCAATTTTCCATCCTTCTCCACAATAAATTGAACAAATACCTTTCCTTCAATCCCATTCGCTTTTGCCGCTTCAGGATATCGAAGCATGGCGTTGATTTTTTCATAATAGGAAGTCATATCCCCGGTAGATGGAATTGGCATTTCTTCCACAATGTTTAAAACTTCCTCATTTCCCTGTTTTGCCGTATCCCCGGGTAATGGGCCCGGCAATAGTTCAGGCATGCTAATCGCGGGAAGGGCTGCAGTAAATTCTTTCTTGATATCCAGGTTCTCGATCTTCAAAGAAAAGGACATAAAAAGTATCGCGAGTACTGGTAATATCGCAATCAGTTTGCCCGATTTAATGCTGCGATTGTTTGGTTGATTCATCATGACGATTCTGTTTTTGAGGTTTGATTTGGAGAACTGCGTTTTTAAAAGTTGATAGCCGGAGTTGGATGCATGGTGCACAATGGCGTACTGGTAATTTTCTACATTTTGTGTGTTAGCGGCGACTTGCTGATCGGCTAAGTATTCCATATTTTGTTTGCTTTCCCTGGTAATCAGCCACATCATTGGATTGAACCAGTGCAGCATTTTGAGTATTTCGAGCGACAATACATCAAACGAATGTCCCTGGCGGCTATGCGCCTTTTCATGAGCGAGGATATAATCCAGTTCATTGGATAGGGCCTGCCGGCTGTTGATCATGACAAGATTGAAAAATGAAAATGACTGGTTTGGGTGCTCGATCAGGCGAAATTTACCAGAACTGTCAGGAACCGAATCATGGAATATTTGCCATATTTTATAGTAGCTGACCAACAAGCGCGCCATCATGACCGTTACGCCGGTTATGAAAATCCAAAATGCGATTTCCCAGCCACTCACCGTTTCAGCAACGATAGGTGCATAAACCAATTCCAGTTGCCCAGGCAAAAAGGTGATGTACTGTATGGTATTGGAATCCTGCGTTGGCTGCCAACTAATTTCCAGACTAATCAGGGGAATTATGAATGAAATTATCGGGATACCAAGTAATAAAAATCGTTTGAGCGTAAAGTTCGTCTCCTTCCGCCAAAGCAATACATACACTATGGTTAATGCCGCTAGACAGACTGCGACTTCAATTTGGTATTGGATGAGCTCTTTCATAACTCTGCTTTTTTGGATTTGATCAGGTTTATAAGTTCATCCAGGTCCTCTTTGCTCAGATGTTGTTCGTCGATAAACATAGAGACCGTCTGTTTGTAGGAGTTGTCGAAGTATTCTTTGATGACATCTTTCATGAATGTCTTCCTGTATTCATCTTTTTTAAGTACTGGAAAGTATAGGTAGGTGTTCCCGAAAGCCTTATGACCTACAATGCCTTTTTCGTCCAGCAGCCTGACTAAGGATGAAATGGTGTTGTAATGTGGCTTTGGATCCGGGTATTGATCAATGATGTCCTTGACAAATCCTTCGTTGATATCCCAAAGGATTTTCATCACTTCCTCTTCTTTTCTTGTAAGTCTTTTCATGGAAATTTCAAGCTTTTTGATTGATGGGCGAAATGTATAACTGATTTATCAGTTTATCAACTATTTTGTCAGTTATTTAACTGACAAAGCAGTTTTATTTTTAAAAATCTATTAAAATGGTCATGAGAATGCGGATGAGGCTATATCTGTCTGGGCGTAGATTAAAAGGAAGACACTAAGCGTAAAATCGTTCGATGCTATTATAAAATTGAAAACCGTCATGAACGGATTTGCAATCCGGCATTTCACTATAATTTGGTGAGCATATCAAATACAAATGGGAGCCTACTATCAAATCAGGGATTTTATGTGCAGGCGTAGGTGAAAACTACGCCGAGATTTGGGCCGTTTATTTTACTTACACCTCGAACAACTCAAAGTCCTCGCTTTTGCCATAGGCTGTGAGACTGGAAAAGCGGTAAATTTCCATGGATAGTAAATCCTTTATAGCGAAGTCGGCCCTCTCTTCGGTAGAGAGCACAAGAAAAGTCGTCTTTTCTCCATAGTTGATGAGGCAATAACGCTTCCCAACCCGCATGGTATCTGCTGACATTACTCTTTTACCGGATTTTCTCATTCTTATGCAACTTCCTTTCCAGAGCAAAAGTACTATTAAAGACTACATTCAGGCTGTTCGGGACTGGTTTTAGAAAGAAAATAAAAAAATATGCAAAATAATGATTTGATATATAAACATATGTTCATATGTTTGCGTATTAATTCACAATAGTCAACTAATAGAGATGAAAGTAGAAGAAATCCAATTGAACACAGAGGACTTAATCGGCAACCTCGATCCGGAAAAACTGGAAAAAGTGGCCTTTATCCTCAAGACGATAGCGCATCCGATGCGAATCAGCATCATTGGTTTATTATCTGTAAATGAAAAATTGTGCGTTAACGACATCTGTGAGAAACTTGGATCGGAGCAATCGCTCACCTCGCATCACCTGGCAAATATGAAATTGTCGGGAATTCTCGGAAGTGTGCGCGATGGAAAAAATATCTTTTACTATCTGAAACTGAAGGAAGTAATCACCGTGATTACCTGTATGAACAAGTGTCAGCTAATCTGATCGACCTTCACATTACCAATCGAAAAAACAAAAATCATATGTACGTAGAGCAATTATACACGGGATGTTTGGCAGAAGCTGCCTATTACATCGAATCAAATGGTGAAGCCGCCATAATCGATCCCATGAGGGAAACTGAGCCGTATCTGGAAATTCTGGCAAAAAGAGGGGCAAAGCTGAAATATGTGCTAGAGACCCACTTTCATGCCGATTTCGTATCGGGCCATCTGGACCTGGCCAAGCAAACCGGCGCAAAGCTGATATTCGGACCCACGGCCAGTCCCAGTTATTCCAGCTATATCGCTGAAGATGGAGAACGCTTTGAATTGGGCAATATTGAAATCAAAGTACTGCATACTCCCGGCCATACTATGGAGTCCACGACATTTTTGCTGATTGATGAACACGGAAAAGACCATGCTGTTTTCACTGGTGACACGCTTTTTATCGGCGATGTTGGCCGGCCTGACCTGGCAATTAAGTCCGACCTGACACAGGAAGACCTCGCCGGTATGCTTTATGAATCACTGCAAAATAAAATTCTTCCTTTGGCAGATGAAGTCATAGTTTATCCTGCACATGGAGCTGGTTCGCAGTGCGGCAAAAATCTCAGCAAAGAAACAGTTTCAACCATCGGGGAGCAGAGGAAGTACAACTATGCCTTGCAACCCATGACAAAACAGCAATTCATAGTAGTAGTTACCGAGGGCATTACACCTCCTCCAGCCTACTTCCCTGAAAATGCGCGTATAAACCGCGAAGGTTATCAGAATATCGATGAAGTGCTCAAGCGCAATTTGAAACCGCTTTCGCTAGTATCTTTCCAGGAAACGCTGGATTCCGGAGCCCTAGTACTGGATACCCGTCATGAAGATCTCTTCGAAAATGCCTTCATTGAGAATTCACTGAATATTCCGCTCAACGGCCAGTTTGCAGTCTGGGTAGGAACACTGATAAAAATCGATCAGCCTCTCGTGTTAATCACGGAGACGGGCAAGGAGCATGAATCCGTATTGCGTCTGGCAAGAGTAGGTTTTGAAAACGTCGCCGGATATCTCGAAGGTGGTATTGACACCTGGAAAAATGGCGGAAAACCCATAAGCACCATCACGAGTATAGAAGCCGGGTTAGTTCCTGCCTATGTAAGTAGTGGATATGAAATTCTAGATGTGCGCAGGAGCAGTGAAGCCGAAACCGAACATATTTCCGGCGCCATCAACATTTCATTGATGGACCTCGAAAACAGGCTGAAAGAACTTTCGCAAACATCTAAATATGTACTGCATTGCGCCGGTGGCTATCGGTCTATGATCGCATCATCCATCCTTAGAAATCACGGATTTACCAATTTTGTGAATGTCCATGGCGGATTTGCCAAAATCAGCAAAGTACCGGGCATCAACCTGATCGCCGGTAAGTGTCCGACGACGCTCCGGAATGAAAAACTAGCATCTTTGAAATTTTAACTTATTAAACATTATAAAACGATTAAGTAAACAATTATGAATTTCTTCACACAAACCCAGGCCGCTTACAAAAACATTGATAGCGCCGAACTCGAGCAGATTATCAAATCAAACGGTAGGGAGATCACCCTCATCGATGTGCGCACGGAAGGCGAGCATTTTGGGGGGCATATTCCGAATTCCCTGAATTACAATGTGATGGGAGCAAAATTCGTCGATCAACTCAGCAAACTCGATAAAGACAAAACATACTATGTCTATTGCGCAAGCGGAAACAGGAGTAAAACAGCCTGTGGACAGATGGCGCACATGGGATTCACCGATGTCACGAATCTGAAATTGGGCATGATGGGCTGGAACGGCGATATCGAATAATGATTGTTAAACAAGTACAACAAAGGGTGGAGGAGAATACTTTTTCACCCTTTGCCTTTATTGGAAAAACAATGCTTTTTTAATTCGGTTAATACGCCTAATTATGCAGGTTAAATGACCAATTATGTTAGACTGGATTAAAGAACCATGGCCATGGTATGTAAGTGGGCCCCTTATTGGATTGATGGTGCCGCTTTTACTCATTTTTGGAAACAAAGCCTTTGGCATTTCTTCATCGCTACGGCACATATGCGCTATATGTGTACCGATGAATATAAAATACTTCAATTATGACTGGCGGGGCGAAATGTGGAATCTCTTTTTCGCAGCAGGAATTATCCTGGGAGGATTCATTGCCCATGAATACATGACCAACAATGAACAAATCGCTATTTCAGAGGCAACAGTTGAATCGCTGAAACAAAGGGGTATTACAGATTTTAGCAGCTATGTTCCGGTGGAGATTTTCAACTGGGGCGATCTGTTCACATTGAAGGGATTCGTTTTCATAGTGCTTGGAGGCTTTCTGGTCGGCTTTGGCACGAGATACGCCAACGGATGTACATCGGGTCATTCTATTTCCGGTCTGTCAAATCTGCAGCTCGCATCGCTCGTGGCAACGATCAGCTTTTTCATTGGCGGATTAATCATGACTCATTTTGTATTACCCTATATCCTTTGATAGCAGCATGAGAAATCTACGGTTTTTATTATTCGGAACGCTCTTCGGCATCATACTAACTAAAGCTGAGGTGATTTCCTGGTTCAGGATACAGGAGATGTTCATGTTTCAGTCAGTTTATATGTATGGCATTATTGGCTCCGCGGTTGTAGTAGGAGCTTTATCCGTATTTCTAATTAAAAAATTCAATCTGAAAACCATAAGCGGTGATCCGGTCGTTTTCCCCAAAAAGCCCTTCAACAAGGGCGTCATTTTTGGTGGATTGATCTTTGGTCTTGGTTGGGCTATTACCGGCGCCTGCCCGGGACCCATCTTCGCACTGATCGGCAATGGATATGGTGTATTTATGGTAACCATGATTTTTGCGCTGTTCGGCGTTTGGATTTATGGCTATTTTCAGGATCGTGTACCTCATTAATTAATTATCCAAATGAAAAATTTATTTATCTCAGCTATTTCCATTATCACACTTTTCCTGGGCTCAGGAAGCATGTACAGTTGTAATTCTCAATCTAATTCACAATCTGCACAAAGCTGCAACATCTCGGCTGGTGAATTTGCCAAGAAAGACCTTAGTGACGCTATTATCATCGACGTACGAACTCCTGGAGAATTTGGCTCAGGCCATTTAAAAGGGGCTGAGCTGATTGATTACAGCAACAGGGAATTTCCGGCCAGGATCGGCCAATTGGATAAATCAGCGACATACTATGTGTATTGCAAAACCGGCATTCGCAGCAGCAGGGCCGTGAGCTACATGGTTCAAAATGGTTTTACCAACGTCTGCAATATAGATGGAGGAACGTTAGCCCTGATGAGCAGTGGCGTGAAACTGGAAAAATAATACTATTCCCATTTCTGCCTGCCTTCAAAGCTGCCAACATGAACACCCTGAAAATCGGGGCCAAACTCAATGAATTTTTCAAGGGCATAGGTTGTTGAATGAAAGGCGATATCATCCCATGGAATTTCATCGATTTTGAATAGCCTCACCTCAGAGCTTTCTGTGGTGGGACCGAAATCGTGGTTTTTCAGTCGGGCAAGAAAGTGCAGATAAACCTGGTTGACCTTCGGGAGGCTGAATACAACATGGAGTTTTACTATTTCTACCCTTGCTCTTGATTCCTCAAGGGTTTCTCTGGCTGCGCCTTCTTCTGCCTTTTCACCATTTTCAAGAAACCCGGCAGGGAGATTCCAAAGTCCTTTTTGTGGTTCGATGGCCCTTTTGCAAAGCATCAGATGATCATCGAGGATGGGCAGACAACCGACGATAATCCTGGGGTTTTGGTAGAATATTGTATTGCAATTATCGCATATAAATCGGTGGTATGTGTCACCTTGCGGTATCCGAAACCGGATTTGATCGCTTCCACACTTGCTGCAATAGTTCAATGCCGTTCTATTAAATCAATTGTTGATTTTTTCCATGGCTTCTTCCACAAAGGAAAAGGTGGTCAGGATTTCAGGTTTTCCATCGATTACCGCTACGTTGTGTTCATAATGCGCCGATGGTTTGCTGTCTTGTGTCACAATCGTCCAGCCATCTTTCAGTTGTTTCACTCTGCGTGTCCCGAGGTTTATCATGGGTTCGATGGCAACTACCAGACCATTTTTAATTAATGGCCCACTACCTTTTCTACCGTAGTTAGGCACTTCTGGCGATTCGTGCATTTTTCTACCCAGGCCGTGCCCGACCAATTCGCGAACTACGCCATAGCCGTGTTTTTCGGTGTACGACTGGATGGCATGACTAACATCGCCAATCCTGTTACCGGCGACCAACTGCTCTATTCCGAGGTAAAGACTTTTTTTGGTTACTTCCAAAAGTTGATTTACTTCCGGCTTTATCTCTCCAACAGGAAAAGTATATGCCTGATCTCCATAAAATCCATTGAGCAGCACACCACAATCCACAGAAATAATGTCTCCTTCATTAAGCGGCTTATTGTTGGGAATCCCATGGACGACCATCTCATTTACACTGATGCAAAGCGTATTGGGAAAGTCATAAAGCCCAAGAAATCCGGGTGTGGCCTTATGGTCACGGATAAAGTTTTCGGCGAGCCGGTCGAGATATAAGGTGCTAATGCCTGGTCTTATTTCTGTAGCCAACATGCCCAGGGTTTTGGAGACCAACTGGGCGCTTAGCCTCATCAGTTCAATTTCTTCCCGCGTTTTCAATAAAATCATTCTACACAAAAGTTTTCAAAGGAGGGTCAAAGGTAATACTTTTTGAGGTTTTAATTAGATAATAGTCCTTGAGTCGGGTATTATGAAATCAGTTTGGAGTTTGATATATTTGCAACACTATTGCATATAAGTGCTTAAAATAATTCTCTCCATATTTTCATTGTTATTGGTCAATGCTGGATTCGCACAGCAGGGTCCATATAAAATTACCGGACACATCCTTTCATCCGATGGTGAGGTATTGCCAAATACCAACATCATTTTTGAAAGGGAAAAAGTGCTCATATCAGATGATCATGGTGATTTTTCAATCTCCGGACTTGCAAAGGGACGCTACGAATTGCAGTTTTTTTATATTGGTTATGACACACTTATTACGACGGTAAAGATTGATCAGGAAGATGTGCATCTTGATATCAGAATGCAAGAGGGACAAATAGCGCTTGGCGAAGTAATTGTTGTCGGGGACCACTTTCATACAGGCCGTATGGAGCAATCGCAAACAATTTCGACGATCGACAAAGATTTCATTAAGATGCAAAATGCCGGAACGTTGATAAGTTCATTGCAAAAGTTACCCGGTATAAGTGCTATAAATACAGGTGTGGGTATTGCCAAGCCAGTAATCCGTGGGATGAGTTTTAACCGCGTTTTGGTAATGGATAAAGGAATAAAGCAGGAAGGGCAGCAATGGGGTGCCGACCACGGTCTGGAAATAGATCAATACGACCCGGAACGAATCGAGATTATCAAGGGGCCATCTTCGTTGCTGTATGGTTCTGATGCTATCGGTGGAGTTTTGAGGATTTTGCCACCAACCATCCCTGCCAATGATTCTTTTTCAGGCGACGCATTATTCACGTATAAAAGCAACAATCAACTGGCCGGTGGCTCACTGGGGTTGTATGGAGCAAAAAATGGTAAATTCTTCAGGGGCCGTGTTACTTATCAGGATTTCGGTGATTTTCAGGTGCCGGCAAGTTCTTTTCAATACAACGGTTATGACTTACCGATATATAATGAGCATTTAAAAAATACTGCCGGCGATGAAATGGATTTTTCCCTTTCTACCGGAATACATGGAAATACCGGAAGTACGACGATAACAATCTCCAGTTTTAATCAGCGTAGCGGGTTGTTTCCCGGCGCTACGGGCGTTCCAAGAGAATATCAATTGGAAGATGACAGCAATTCACGAAATATTGATCTACCAAAACAGGTTGTTAATCATCTCAAGATTATCTCCAACACGACACTGATTTTAGGCGCTGATTGGATTGAAATGGACCTTGGATATCAGTACAATAAAAGGCAGGAACTAGGCTCTCCTCATGCGCATGGCTACCAACCCACTCCCGATGGCGACCTCGCCTTGGGTCTGGATCTTCAGACATATTCTGGAAATATCCAGTATAACGCCCGGATGAATGAAAAGCTTTATGGAATTTTTGGCCTTCAGGGACAATATCAACTCAATGAGCGATCCGGCTACGAGTTTTTACTGGCCGATTTCAAAGCCTCTAACGTGGGTGTTTTCACTTATCAGGAATATTCACCCAGTCATAAGTTTTCTATAAATGCCGGGATCCGTTATGATCATGGCTTTCGCGACATTAAAGAGTACACCGAACCCGACTACACAACTTCAGAGCAAACGGACAGTATCATGAGAAATCCCGCAATTTCGAGGTATTTCTCTGACTTCTCAGCTGCCGTTGGCCTTTCGTATTACCCCGTGGTTAACTTCAATACCAAGTTGAATTTAGGTACGAGTTTTCGGATGCCCACACCTGCCGAATTATCGGCTAATGGGGTACACCACGGAACATTCAGGCATGAAAAAGGCGATCCCGACCTCAATTCAGAACGAGGCCTTCAAGGCGACATTAACATCACCTGGCAACAGAAAAGGCATTTTTTTCTCATGACGCCATTTCTGGGATATTTCGACAATTACATTTACCTGGCACCACAACCATATTTCTCTGACTTGCCCGCAGGAGGACAACTATATCAATACACGCAAAACGACGCTGTTTTCACCGGTTTGGAAATGGAGTTTAATTGGGACTTTATAAAAAACTGGAACCTGAATAGTGGCTTAGAATATGTTTGGAATGTAAACCTTGACAGTCGTCTGGGGCTGCCGTTTACTCCGCCATTTTCCATATTTACTGAATTGGAGTATAGCCGAACTCCATTGTCTGGTAAAATCAACAAATACTTCATTACCGGTAACTATCACTTTTTTGCCGCGCAAAACAGGGTGGATCGCAATGAACGAGCTACACCCGGGTATTACCTGGTATCTCTTTCTGCTGGCATGGATTTTCGGGCACTTGAGCGAAATATCGAATTCCGCTTATCAGGACAAAACCTTCTTAATACCTATTACCTCAACCATCTAAGCCGCTACCGGTTGCTTAATTTGCCAGAACAAGGCCGCAATATCGTTGTTTCACTAATGGTGCCGTTTTAGCAATCAAACTGGAAGATCATGTGAAACAAATGTCTTTGTCATATATGCAACAATGTTGCATTAATCGTATCTATTATTTAGATTTGTAAAAACAACAATCGAAATGAGAACCATTATATTAATTGGAACCGCGGCCATCATGGCCCTTGCATTGTTCAATCTTTCAGGATGTAATGATGACCCGGTCGATCAAAGTGCACCAGTCATTGAAGTTAGCGATCCTGTAATGAATGAAATTTTTGCTGCCGGCAGCAGTATACCTTTTAAAGCCAGGTTTGAAGACAATATGGAATTGGGTACGTATAATATTGAAATCCACGATGACTTCGACGGACACAGTCACGGACGTATTGCAGCAAGGCAAACGGATCCTTCACTGCAAAAGTGGTATTATGATGAAAGTTTTGAAATTCCTGAAGGTAAATCCGTATTTGATGTAGATCTGGAAAATGAAATTGCCATTCCTGAAAATACACTGGCGGGGCCTTACCATTTTATCGTTCAGGCTATTGATAAAGCTGGTAATGCAACGGCCTTCGATGACGACAGTAGTGTCGAATTATCCGTTTTTATTAGCAACACAACTCAGCCACAGATTACGATTACCAATCTCGATGCCGGGGAGTTGCATCTCGAGGAAGGCGTGCTATTTATAGTTACAGGTGAAGCATCCGATGCAACTACCGGGACCTATGCCGGAATGCATGCCATAGATGTAGTACTCGGCCCTGAAAGTGAAGATGACCAGCATTCGCACGGTGGACGAATTGCTGATGAGAACCTCATTGAAGCGTCATTTGAAGATGAGCAACTGGCCTCTTTGATTGTGGATGGAAAAATAATACTGGATAAGGTTTTTGAAGGGATAGGGTTTATTCCCACTAAAACTCAAATCGATGAATTGATAGCGGATGAATTAGAACACTTGTCACTCAAAATTCTGGTTCATGATGAGCAGGGGAATATCGCTATTTCACTTACACCTGTTCACCTCTGACCATTACTATTAACTAATTCTCTGAAGGGGCTGTGGATTTAAGGCACTTTTTGCATACGCCGCTCAACAATAGGCTTTGGTCGGAAATTTCGTAATCTTCCACCTGCAGTTTAGGGATGCTATATCCGGGAAGACATTCGATATGACCACAGATGTTGCACTTAAAATGCACATGGTCGTGATGATGCTCTTGGTTGTTACATTCATCCAGGCAAAGCGCGTAGCTGGCAAAACCATTATCATTAGGAATTCTGTGTAATAGTCCCTTTTCAATGAATGAATTTAAAGTTCGGTAGAGCGTTACCCGGTCGTATTCCTTGAGACCATCTTCCAGATCCCTGAATGAAAGTGCATAGGATGTTTTTAAAAAAAATTCCAGGACGTCAATTCGACAATCCGTGATGCGGAGATCGTGATTTTTGAGTGTTTTTTTATATTCGCTGAACTTCATCATAACCTCAATTCAAATGCAATTTAGTTGCAAAAATTGATATTATGCCCTGTAACCATGTTTTTATGAGAATGGCAGTTAATGATAGATTCGCCCGGATTTTTTACGGCAGGATAAAAAATACCCAAGAAAGGTAATGCTGCATAGAAACAAACCAGCCGCTTCTCGTCCCTCTTCGATTCCGGGCATCATCATTCCAAGTGACTTTGCTTCTTCTTCAACAGATATCCATTCGCTCACCGAAGGAGGAAAAAGGTAAATGGCACCTGCAAGATAAATGAGACACAGCGCCAGAAGCAGGTATGGATTTATGCGCCATTTCAGTAAATACAAAGAAACTGAAGCCGGAATAAGATAAATAAGAATCCAAACACCGGCATCCGGGTCGTTGAATTGCACAATCGCAAAAATTATATATAGAATGCTGAAAAAGATTAACACAAAACGCATAGGTAAATCTATGAGTTTTTCATGACTTTTTCCTGTGGATTTTCAATGGTATTGCTGAGCTTAATATACCAGTCCTCTCCAAACTTGCGGATCAGAGCGTCTTTTAGAAATTTATAGAGCGGAGTCTTGGTTTTGCGACCAAGTTCGCACGCGGGCAAACAGATTTCCCAGCGATCGTAATTCAGTGCGTAATGGTTGTCGTATTTAGTTACCCTTATCGGGTAGAGATGGCATGACACAGGCTTTTGAAATTTTGTCTTCCCATCAAGATAGGCCCGTTCTATACCACATCGAAGAATGCCCTTTTCGTCATAGGATGCATAAGCGCATTCTTTTCCATGGATAGTAGGTGTTGAATACTCCTTATCTTCGTCGAGCACATATTTACCTTGCTGTTCAATGGCTTTTTGTCCGGCAGGCGTAAGGTAGGGTTTAACTTGTTCATATATTTCATCGAGAATCGCCAACTCTTCTGTTTCAAGCGGTGCGCCAAGGTCTCCTTCCACACAGCATCCTCCCTTGCATTTATTGAGGTCGCACAAGAAATAGTTGTCTGCGATGTCGTCAGAAAGTACGGTTTTGCCAATTACTATCATTAATAATGCTGCGGATTACAGGACAAAAGATGCTTATATACTCTTGGTTGATGAACGAAACAAAGTTGGCCAATTAATATAAATCATACGCGCCGATTTGAATCTTTCCATGTTCATGTAATAAAAACCCGACGTAGTGAGCTTATGTTTCACATGCGGACACCAAACTTTTTATGGGAATCAGGCTCGGGTTGACCGCATCAACGATATATTTGCACCTTCTGAAAAAGTGACGAATGGATTATTTGAGTATTCTTAACGAACCACAACGCGCAGCAGTACTGCATACAAATGGCCCCTGCATGATCATTGCAGGTGCGGGTTCGGGAAAGACGCGCGTACTTACGTACCGGATCGCTCACCTTATCACAGAGGCCGGCGTGGATCCCTTCAGCATTATGGCGTTAACATTTACCAATAAGGCCGCCGGTGAAATGCGCGAACGTATTCATTCTGTAGTTGGAGCGGAGGCAAAAAACATTTGGATGGGAACCTTCCACTCTATTTTCGCCCGAATCCTACGATTCGAATGCGATAAGCTGGGTTATCCATCCAATTTTTCGATTTACGATACCGATGATTCCAAGACACTTCTCGGGCAGATCATCAAGGAACTCCAGCTCGATAAAGAATTATATAAACCCAACCTGGTGTTGAACCGTATTTCCTCTGCAAAAAACAGGTTGATATCATGGCGGGATTATGCCACCAATTCGGCCATGATTGGTGAAGATGAAAGTGTGATGCGCCCCCAAATGGCAAAACTTTACCAGTTGTACTGGGAAAGATGCTACAAAGCCGGGGCCATGGATTTCGACGACTTATTGTTCAATACCAACGTACTGTTCAGGGATCATCCGGATGTACTCAATAAATACCAGCACCGCTTCAAACACGTGCTTGTTGATGAATTCCAGGACACCAATATTTCGCAATACCTCATTACCAAAAAACTGTCGGCAGTCCATCAAAATATTACTGTTGTAGGTGATGACGCACAGAGCATATATGCCTTTCGCGGCGCTGATATCAGGAATATTCTTCATTTCGAAAAGGATTTTCCGGAGTTGAAAATTGTGAAACTGGAGCAAAATTACCGCTCGACCAAGGTGATTGTGAATGCGGCAAATTCAGTCATAAAACGAAATACCGCCCAGTTGCGCAAGGAAGTTTGGACCGCGAATGACGATGGAGATTTAATAGAACTGATCAAGGCAAACTCAGACAATGAGGAAGCAAGATTGGTTGCGACATCCATTTTCGAAGAGAAACTCAACAACCAGGTTCGAAACAATGAATTTGCCATACTGTACAGAACCAATGCACAATCCCGGTCGATCGAAGAAGCCCTTCGCAAAGCGAATATAAAGTATAAAATCATTGGAGGTTTGTCGTTTTACCAACGCAAGGAGATCAAGGATTTGCTGGGGTATTTGCGCTTTGTGCTGAACCAGGAAGACGAACAAGCTCTAAGGCGAATTATCAATACACCAAAAAGGGGTATTGGCGACACTACGATCGACAAAATGATTGTATCAGCAGCAGACCACGGTCTCAGTTTATGGCAGGTTGTAAGCAATCCTTTTCACCATGTTTCAGGCAAGGCAGCTACCCTGGTGGACCAGTTTGCAACTATGATCCGGAGTTTTGTAGTGCAAATGAATAAAGGCGACGCTTACGAGACGGCGAGCTATATCGCCAAGCAATCAGGTATGTTGCGCGAGTTGTATGAGGATAAAACTATTGAAGGGCTTAGCAGATATGAAAACGTTCAGGAACTTCTAAACTCTATCAAAGAGTACGTTGATAGTACTGAAATCGAAGATAAGAGTCTCGGCTCATTTCTTCAGCAAGTGGCGCTGCTTACCAGCGTTGATGAAGACAAGGACGACGACCAGGACAAAGTGACCCTTATGACTATTCATATGGCGAAAGGCCTGGAATACAAGGTGGTTTATATCGTTGGAATGGAGGAGGAGCTCTTCCCTTCACAAATGATGCTATCGAGTCGGGCTGACCTCGAAGAAGAACGCAGGCTCTTTTATGTGGCAATTACCAGGGCCAAGCAGAAGCTCTACCTCACCTTTGCCAACTCCCGATACCGCTATGGACGACTCAACATGTGCGAGCCAAGCCGTTTTCTTGAAGAGATCGAACCGAAATTTCTGAAGATGAGCCGACGTGTAGTGACTCAGCCACAGGAACAAGCTGCCTCAACTTCAAATTATGCACGTGCGCTTACATCAGGTTTAAAGAAAAATAATAGCGCTCCTATTGAGAAAAAAATAGCGGCTTATATACCTCCCGCTGATTTCGCTGCAAGCGATACATCCAGCCTGGCAGAGGGAATGAAAGTAGAACATCCTAAATTTGGCTTCGGTAAGGTACTGGGTTTAGAGACCGAAGGAGCGAATCGGAAAGCAAAGGTTCTCTTTGATAATTTTGGAGAGAAGACTTTATTGCTTAGTTTTGCCAAACTAAAGATTCATTCTTAGTCATACCCCTCGATCCTCATATCACTTACACTTGTTAAGGATTTTTAAAAAATAGCGATAAATGAAAGATTACAATTCTTTGAGACCAAATCTCATTTTGAAAGAGTATGGGCGCAATATGCAAAAATTGGTAGCCTACCTCAGGTCCATCCCGGACGTCGAAAAACGTACTGAATACGCCTACACCCTCGTAGAGTTAATGAAGTTGTTATATCCGAGCGTAAAAGAAACCATAGAAAGCTCCCAGAGGTTTTGGGACGATATGTATATCATGTCGGAATTCAACCTGGAAATAAATGGTCCCTACCCCATGCCGGAAAAAAGTATTCTCAATAAAAAACCAAATAGGGTACATTACCGGAATACAGAATTGCGCTTTAAGCATTACGGGCGCAACGTACAATTACTCATAGAACAAGCTGTGAAACTTCAGGATCCTGAAGAAAAAGAAAACGCCATCATCTATATCGGCAGGTTGATGAAAGGATTTCAAACAGCGTGGAATCGCGAAAACGTTGAAAATGAAGTCATCATCAAAGACATGGAAATCATGTCGAAACATCAGCTTACCATTGATATCAAAAAAGTAGTTGCTGAAAATCTGTTCGAATCATCCGTGAGAAACGACAAGAAGCCACGACCGAACAATATGCCCAGTAACATACCAAATAACAGGGATAACAATCGCAACAACCGGAAAAACAATAACCGTAGACGGCGGCCAAACTAATGGCTAGTTTCAGGGTTGTCGGCGGCAAAAAGCTCCATGGAGAAATTACCCCGCAGGGAGCTAAAAATGAAGCACTTCAAGTGCTTTGCGCCACATTACTCACCAGTAGCCCTGTCACCATTCACAACATTCCAGACATCCGCGATGTCAACTTCCTCATCGAACTATTAGGCGACCTCGGTGTAGTGGTCGAAAAAATTGGGATAGGGTCATTCCGCTTTATTGCCTCACAGGTCAATATGGATTATCTCCAGACGAAGACCTATGAAAAAAAAGCCGCATCCCTTCGTGGTTCCATAATGATACTCGGGCCATTATTAGCAAGGTTTGGCAAGGCAAAAATTCCAAAACCCGGAGGCGATAAGATCGGGCGCAGGAGGCTGGACACGCACTTTTTTGGATTTCAGAAATTGGGGGCAAAGCTGGATTTCAATCTACATGAACATCTTTTTCAGATCGATGCCACGGAATTAAAAGGAGCGTATATGCTGCTTGACGAGGCCTCTGTTACGGGTACTGCCAACATCGTCATGGCCGCAGTACTTGCCGATGGAGTTACAACGATTTACAATGCAGCCTGCGAACCCTACCTGCAGCAACTTTGCGCTATGCTAAACCGTATGGGGGCTAAGATTTCCGGAGTAGGCTCTAATCTACTTACCATTGAAGGGGTAAAAAAACTGGGAGGAACAGAACATACCCTACTGCCGGACATGATCGAAGTTGGGTCATTCATTGGACTAGCCGCCTTAACGCAATCCGAAATTCGCATTAAAAATGCCGGAATAGCCCATCTTGGCATCATTCCCGATTCATTCAGAAAGCTTGGGATTGAACTCATCTATGAAGATGATGACATTCTTGTACCGGCACAGGCACATTATGAAGTAGATACGTTTATTGATGGCTCCATCATGACTATCGCTGATGCTATTTGGCCGGGACTTACGCCAGATCTGTTAAGTGTAATGCTGGTAGTGGCAACCCAGGCAAAAGGCACCGTACTCATTCACCAGAAAATGTTTGAAAGCCGACTTTTTTTCGTAGATAAACTCATTGATATGGGTGCCCAGATTATCCTTTGCGACCCACACAGGGCGACTGTGATTGGTGTGGACAGGAAATTTCCCTTACGGGGAATTCGCATGACTTCGCCCGACATACGAGCCGGTGTAGCACTGCTTCTCGCCGCCCTGAGCGCCAATGGAACAAGTGAAATACTGAACGTAGAACAAATAGACCGGGGCTATCAGCACATCGATACCCGCCTCCGCCAGCTCGGCGCCGAGATCCAAAGAATCGATTGAGATTGGTTGTTTAATTAAGCCAAATCTCCCTTTTAAATACAGCGTCATTGCGATGAATCGCCCGCGTTTCAGGGCGAAGAAGAAGCAATCTCTTTCTGTAATAGGAGATTGCTTCGTGCCTCGCAAAGACGGTTTCAATATTTTTTCTTCAATTTCTGCGGAGTCCAAACCTTATCGCTTATCTAAACGAGGGTGAAACTCATTTCCAGGCTAGGTCCGGCACTTCAGCATTATTCCCTCCCATTTTACGACATCTGCAAAAGCAAAATTTGCCCATCAAAGCAGAACTTCAAAACAGCAATTGTTTTCATAATTGTCTTCTTTCCATGTTTCTTTTGTAATTTGTCCGATAATTATTGACATACTTACAATGAAACTTCACGGAAAAAATATAATCGCAGGTAAGTTATCTGCAAAAGGAGCGAAGGCATTTTCCGCTTATAACCCCGCCAAAGGCGAAGAACTGAATACAGTTTTTTTCAATCCTACACATGAGGAGATAGCCTTGGCATTCCAGGAAGCGGAGGCTGCCTTTGATGGTTATCGCAAAATATCCAGTGATAAACGAGCTGCATTTCTGGATGCTATTGCAGATGAAATACTCGCTATTGGTGATGATCTTATTAAGCGGGCTGTCAGCGAGACAGGCTTGCCAGAAGCACGGATAACGGGAGAACGTGGACGGACGATGAACCAATTGAAGATGTTTGCCCAGGTAGTGCGGGATGGCGATTTCCTAGATATTTCCATCGATACGGCACAGCCGGACAGAAGCCCGATTCCAAAGCCGGATATTCGCATGATGAATATACCGATCGGTCCGGTAGCTATTTTTGGGGCGAGCAACTTTCCGCTCGCATTTTCAGTGGCAGGAGGAGATACAGCTTCAGCGTTGGCGGCTGGTTGCCCAGTTGTGGTAAAGGCCCATCCGGCCCATCCGGGGACTTCTGAACTCGTTGGAATGGCTATAAAAAAGGCTGCAGAAGCCACCGGAATGCCTTCGGGAGTATTCAGCCTGCTCCATGGTAACGGATTTGAAACAGGTCAGCAAATGGTTAAAAATCCATATACAAAAGCTGTGGCATTCACTGGATCCTTTCATGGAGGAAAAGCGCTTTTTGACCTGGCTGCGTCAAGGGAAGAACCTATCCCCTGTTTTGCAGAAATGGGTAGCATTAATCCGGTTTTCCTGTTGCCTGAGCGACTATTGGCCAATGAAGAACAAATTGCACAGCAATACGTCGATTCTGTCATCATGGGTGTGGGGCAGTTCTGCACCAATCCGGGTATCGTATTTGGCATCAAGGGTGCTTCTTTGGATAAGTTCATAGCATCCGCCTCCCAGAAACTTTCCGCGACAAAAGGCGGTACCATGTTGCACAAAGGGATAAAGGCTAATTTTGATAAGAGTGTATCGGAAACCGTTTCCGAAAAAGGCGTGAATATTTTGGCAACCGGTCAGGGAAGCGGTGAAACTATCGGTACCCCTCATTTATTAAAAACCAACGGTTCGGCCTTTATCAGTAATCCCAATCTGCAAAAGGAAATGTTCGGCCCTGCTTCCATCATTGTGGAGTGCAAAGATGAAGCAGAATTATTGTCTGCAGCCGGATCGCTTTCCGGGAATCTCACTGCTACCCTCCAGGCTACCACCCTTGATTTGACGAATAATAATAGCTTAATATCCATATTGGAAAGAAAGGTTGGCCGACTGCTTGTCAATGGTTTTCCAACAGGTGTGGAGGTTTGCCATTCCATGGTCCACGGAGGGCCCTATCCAGCGACAACCGATAGCAGGTTTACCTCGGTTGGCGCTTCTGCAATTCGACGGTTTTTACGCCCGATCTGCTACCAGAACTTTCCGGAAGCAGCCCTGGTTCGTGAGTTGCACATTGAAAACCAACCAAAATCCAGCCGGAAGATAGACGGGAAATACCTTCATTAAAATTCCGGTTTGAATCATAAGTTATAGGCGCATTGAAAATAAAACTAAGGATTTAGTTTGAAAACTAAAATATTAGTTTTACCTTTCGTATGAAATTCAGCGATGAACAAATGAAACAGCTCACAAAAGCGGAAGAACAGGTAATGCAGATCCTCTGGGAACTACAAAAAGGTTTTGTAAATGACATACTGGATCATATGCCAAATCCAAAACCTGCGTATAATACAGTATCCACCATTGTGCGGATTTTAGAGAAAAAGGGATTTGTAGGCTATACGGCTTATGGTAAAACGCATGAATATTATCCACTTATTGAAAAAAACAATTATCGCAGTTTTTACCTGAAATCGATGATCACCAGTTATTTCGGCGGATCGTTTGAACGGCTTGTGTCATTCTTTGCAAAAGACAATGACATGAACATCCAGGAAATGGAAGAACTATTGAAAAACGTGCAAAACGAAATAAAGGACACGCCAGATGAATGACCTGCTCAACTACTTCCTCGAGGCTAACCTGTACCTCATCAGCATTTATATCATGTATGAGTTGCTGCTGGTGCGCGATAAGCATTTCCAGTTCAACAGGGCTTTTGTCCTTCTGGGAGTGCTTTTATCGCTTGTTCTTCCGTCGATATCTATACCTGTACAAAATGCGGCAGTTACAGGAGAATTTAGCGTGATGCTGCCCGTGCTAACCATTACTGCTGCGCAGGAGCAAAGTGTGACCTGGCTTATGGACTGGGTACAGATTATAGGTGCTATATATTTCGGAGGGGTCCTCATTACAGCTTTTCTTCTCACAAGGCAGATATTCCGTTTGCTGAAGCACTTGCCAAAACGAGGAACTATGCGGCAACAGAATAATGGCTATACACTCATTACGACCAATGGTGAAATACCTACCTGTTCATTCTTCGGGTATTTGTTTTGGGATAGCAGCGCGAAACTGACTGAACTGGAGAAACGACAGATTCTGGATCATGAACTGACGCACATAAGGCAGTGGCACAGCGTCGATATTCTGTTCATAGAGATTCTCCGTGTCATCTTCTGGTTCAACCCGGCCACATATCTCCTGAAATCCAGGCTTACTGAAGTACATGAATACCTGGCTGACCGAGGCGCGACAAATCCTGAAAGCATTGAGGAGTATAGCAAATTACTCTCGCTCCAGGTATTCAGAAGCTACGACATTTCATTTACCAATCATTTTCATCAATCTCAAATCTTAAAACGTATCACTATGTTAAAAACAAAAGAAGGTAAATCGCTTTGGACCAACATCGCTTTGTTGCTCCCTATGCTCGCTCTAATCATCACGGTTTTCTCCTGCGAAACTGGAAAAGATGAAGTCAATTCTGAAAGCACACCTGTTACGGTAATCCCACCGGAGGCGTCTGCGGAAGCACCTGCAGGGGGAGATAATGGTGCGAATGAAATATTTATGGTCGTAGAAGATCAGCCTGAACCTCCAGGTGGTATGGCAGCCTTTGCGGAATATGTCGGATCGCAAATTAAGTACCCTGAAGAGGCCAAAAAATTGGGGATTGAAGGCCAGGTTTATGTGCAGTTTATTGTTGCAGAAGATGGTAAACTATCGGACGTAGTAGCAGTGAAAGGCATTGGAGGCGGCTGTGATGAAGAGGCCGTAAGGGTGGTAAAAGAAAGCCCCATATGGAAACCTGGAGAGCAGAGAGGCCATAAGGTAAAAGTCAGACTGATATTGCCTATCACCTTTAAACTGGGTTGAGGGCAACTTCCAACTGGCTGATCGCCGGTTTTTTTTAAAAACATCAACTAAACAATTAGTTGTATACTTAATAACTTAGTTCAACTTAATCTTTTCACTTAACTCATATTATCATGAAAAATCAACAAGTTTTCAGCACCGTTTTAGTGGCAATGTTCCTTGCCTTCATGTCTATTTCCTGCGGGCAGGATAAAATGGATCCACAACTTGTATTAGATGAAGAAATGATTCCGGCAGGATATGTTCAGGAATCGAATCCATCGCCAGATGCCATGACCAGGCTGGAAGAATTCCGGCTCAAGAATCCAAATGACAACTTTTACTATTTGAAGCGATTGGAAACAAATCAGGTCGAATCGGATTGGATGTTTCCTCAAAAGGAGTTGCTTATCGAATACGCCGAATCAACCTCTGACGCCGGTGATGCTATTGTTGGGGTCATAGTAAAGAAAATAAAAGGCGATTGGCGGAATGAAGAATTCACCTACACCGACTCCCACCCGCAGCCTGTTGGAGGAATGCAAGTGTTTTTTGAAGCATTAGCTAAATCCATCCAATATCCGGAAGCGGCCAAAAAGGAGGGGGTCCAAGGGAAAGTGTTTGTAGAGTTTATGGTTGATAAAAATGGTGATGTCATGGACGTGAAGGCTGTAAAGGGAATAGGGCATGGTTTCGATGAAGAAGCTGTCCGTGCGGTTTCGGAAGCAGGTAAATGGGAACCCTCAAGAATCATGGATATGTCGGTAAATACGCGCATGATCCTTCCGGTGAGTTTTAAGCTCGAATAGTATTATTTTCTCAAGAGCTTAAATGATATGGAGGACCTTATTGATTGACTTTGGTCGAATTAATAAGGTCCTCCCATTGTCTGTTTGCAGAAAGGGTGAAGCGGAAGAAATTCAAGCCTTAACGCTTTTTGCCTCAGTCAGCGCTTTCTCTCTGTCCACCATTTTTCGCAAGGTATATTCCTTAAAAATTCTGACTGATTCTTCACGAACCTCTTTGAATGCCTCACGGATTGCGCATACCTCCTCGTCCTTGCACTCTTCGCAGCGCTCATAGAAATTGAATGCAACGCAAGGCAATAGTGCAATGGGGCCATCAAATATCCGCAACACCTGGGCAATATTTACATCCTCAGGTTTTTTCAGCAGATAATATCCACCACCTTTTCCTTTCTTGCTGCTTAAGATTCCGGCATTGCGCAAGTCAAGCAAGATCGCCTCAAGGAATTTTTGTGGTATATTCTCATCAGCAGAAATGGTGCTGATAAGTACGGGTCCCTCGCCTTGCTTCTTTGTAAGGTGCAATAGGGCATTTAGTGCGTATTTCGATTTCTTAGATATCACGGTGATAAAATTAATCAATGTTCAGGATATGCGATAACTTTCGGTAACACTATCACCTGAAAAAGCAGTAATTCTCGTTGTTCGAGGGAGTTTGAAGGAGATTGAGAGAGATTGATTGAGGCTGAAACGAGATTGAATGAGATTGAGAAGGGGTTAAAATTATACTTATGCTCCACGGTTTGTAGTTTTCCGAAGGATCACGGCAAACTTTTTATGAAAAACGAAGTCTCTGACTTAGTATCCTTCAAGTGCCATTCTTCTACTTATTGACCGGAACAAAGTTCCTGCTTTGCGTTTAAAGTTTGAAGACTGGAAGTCTCCAGACATCGGGGTGATCGTTGAGAAAATTGAAACTTTATATACATTTGCGCTCTTTGACAGTTCAGCAACAATTTAATACCGCACTCGCTATATCCGCATCTGTCATGCCCAATGCTAGGACGACACACAAACTCGACAATTACGAAGAATCAATTAAATGAAACTACTTTTAGCAATACTACTTTCGACAATATCAATATCGCATATTTCAGCGCAGACATCAGACTCTATTTCGTTTATTCAATCAAAACGAATGTCAGACGCAGACTTAGCAAAAAAACGTGAAGGGACTTTTCTAACAGGTATTCCGGACTTCTCTTCCGACCCAGTAACAGGCTTTGGATTTGGTGTTAGGACAAATGTTTATTGGAATGGCGAGCGCACACATCCGTTTTTTGCTTACACACCTTACCTTGCTAAACTAAAAGCAAATGCAGCGTATTATACTTCCGACGCCAGAGAATTGGTCCTTTCATTTGACGTGCCTTATTACAAAGGAACGCGTTGGAGATTTAAAATTGACTTTAAAGCGCAACAAAATCCAACCTATCTATATTTTGGATTAACAGAATCTACACTCGGGCAACTTCGACTACCATCTGACGAAAACACAACGTTTGCAACCTTTAAAGAATTTGACAGAGCAAGAAAAACACTTCGGCCAGGTGGCGTTGGAGAAGCTGATTTTGTGACGGATGCATTATCAAACCGATTTAAGGAAACAGAATATATGCTCAACCTGAAAGCCGATTACGCACTTGGTAGCGGCAAGTGGCGAATAATGGGCGGTTATGAAATTCAACATTTAGATTACTCCACTTTTGAAGGTGTAGAAGCTGAAGCAATCGACCCAACAACAGGAGAAAACACAACGGCACCAAACGGCATTTCGCTTTTAAGACGAGACTTTGAAGACGATTTAATTTCAGGTGTAAATGGCGGTTGGGTTTCTATTATTCAGACAGCCTTAATTTATGATACAAGAGATTTTGAGCCCGACCCAACGAAAGGGCATTATTTTGAAATTGGAAATGAATATTCAAGTAAATACATAGGTTCACAATTTGATTTCAATAAACTCTTCATTCAAGGACGAGTATTTCAGAAACTACCGCTTGGTGAACGGACGGTTTTGGCAGGGCGTGTTGGAGTAGGAAACATTTTTGGCAACAATGCACCATTTTTTGAATTTCAAGACCAATGGAGTCCGGAAGGAAGTATAAATGCATTAGGTGGCAGACAATCATTGCGGGGCTTCAGAATGAACCGATTTTTGGCAAGGTCAATGTGGTTTACAAATGTAGAATTACGGGTTAAACTTGCAGAAACGAATTGGGGGAAACAAAGTTTTGCATTTGGCATTGCACCATTCTTTGATGCAGGTACTGTCAGAGATCGTTGGCAGGACCTGAACTTTACGGATATAAAAACTTCTTATGGCGCCGGACTTAGAATAGCCTGGAATCAATCAACAATATTATCATTTGACTATGGTCGTTCAACAGAAGATAGGCTTTTTTACTTCGGAATTGGACAAGCATTTTAGTCTTGAAATAAGAGAACGTAAAACATAAAAAAAAGAAACTTAATAGTCGCACAAAAAAGTAAAAGGCCAGCGGGGGGCCTTTTTTTTGTGGATTGGTAAATCAGTAAAACGGCAGAACAGAAAATTGAATTCAGAACAACTGAACTGCTATAAGATTGAGGAAAAAGATTGATAAAAAAGGAATTACTATAACTCATCTCAAATCCCAGTCCCTAGAACCCAGTACACCTTTACCTTATAGCCCGTACCCTTATCTCATTTCCCCATCTCCCAATTTCCCATTGAACTGCTGAACCATTAAACCTCAGTACCCATACTTATCCTTCCAAAGCGCTCGAAGTCGGGCGCGCATCTCGTTTTCGCGGGCATTATTGCCAGGTTTGAAAAAAACAGTGCCGGAGATTTCTTTCGGCAGGAATTCCTGTTCGATAAAATTGCCGTCATAACCATGGGCATACTTATAACCCTTCCCGTAATTGATGTCCTTCATGAGTTTGGTCGGGGCATTGCGGAGGTGCAGCGGAACAGAAAGATCTCCAGTAGTCCGAACAGTTGCCAACGCTTCATCAATGGCCTCATAGGCTGCGTTACTCTTTGGCGAACAGGCAAGATAAGTGGCGCATTGCGACAGAATAATTCGCGCCTCCGGGTAACCGATTACATTTACTGCCTGAAAACTATTTGTGGCAATGACGAGAGCAGTTGGGTTGGCATTGCCGATGTCTTCAGATGCCAGAATCACCATGCGGCGGGCAATGAATTTCACATCCTCGCCTCCTTCAATCATGCGCGCAAGGTAATACACTGCTGCATTCGGGTCGCTTCCGCGAATTGATTTGATGAAGGCAGAAATGATGTCATAATGTTGCTCACCCGCTTTATCGTACAAGGCGATTTTTTGTTGGGCGATTTCCATAACGATGTCATTGGAGATGACGATATCCCCTTTGGCTGCCAGTGTATCGACCACAAGCTCAAAAATGTTCAGGAGCTTTCGCGCATCTCCACCGGAGAGCTGGAGTAATGCTTCATTTTCCAGAATAGTAATTTTCAGGCTCTTCAACCTGAAATCGCGGCTCATGGCTTGATCGAGGAGCTTCAACAATCCCTCCCTATCCAGCGGTTTGAGAATATACACCTGGCATCGCGACAACAACGCCGAGTTGACCTCAAAAGAAGGATTTTCTGTTGTGGCGCCGATGAGTGTGACGATACCTTTCTCCACGGCGTTCAATAGCGCATCCTGTTGTGACTTGTTGAAGCGATGAATCTCGTCGATGAAGAGGATGTTGCGCTGTAGTCTGCCCGCCGATTGGATAATTTCCCTCACTTCCTTGACTCCCGCATGTACGGCGCTTAAGCCATGAAATGGCGCTTTGATCTGGTTGGCGATGATATTGGCCAGGGTTGTTTTCCCCACGCCGGGAGGTCCCCAGAAGATCATGGAAGGAATCGTGCCGGATGATATTGCCCGTCGTAAAATTGCACCCTCTCCCACTAAATGATCCTGACCAATAAGATCGTCGAGAGTAGCGGGTCGCATGCGTTCCGCTAAGGGAAGGATGTTTTCTGCCATTGCCTTTTATGTATGGTCAAAAATATGACTAAAATCCATGGGATAAAACGATCGGAGGAAAATGGCTAAAGTCATTATTAGCTACCAAAATAAACAGCAGCAGTTCAGTACTACGCGGTATTAAATTGGGCGATATCCATGATATGTCAAATATTCATCTGTAAAATGCCAATAAACCAATATTTCCATCATTTACGTAAATGCCATAGATTTTTAAGTTTTTTTTAACCTGAATTTAAATCGATTACGAAATCAGTCTAATAAATTGGATTAAAAAGTCTTATTTCTCTTATTTGTCAATAATTCAGCGGGTTGGCAAGCTTTCAATATTTTAAATAAGCCAGCATTGCAAAAGATACACTCTAACTAATATGTCTGAAAAACATAATTAGTGGCCTCCTCTGGGAGGTTTTTTTATTTTAGGGATTTTAGCTTTTCCCTCATATACCCAATCATGTCATCATCGATATGCAGGTGTGTAACCATCCTGATGCTGCTGGCTCCGAATCCGAGAGCGAGGATTCCATTTTCTTTCATTAGGCTTAATATATCCGGAACTTTAAATCCGGTGCGCAAAGTAAAAATAACGATGTTCGTATCAGCCGGTTCCACGGCATCCACATAACCACATTCCAAAAGTATATCAGCGATTTGTGTGGCTCTCCGATGATCCTCCTTTAACTGGTCGATATGATGATCAAGGGCATAAATGCCTGCGGCGGCCAGGTAGCCAGATTGCCGCATTGCACCTCCAAAGACCTTTCTGATTCTTTTTGCTTTCTGAATATTTATGACGTTACTCAGCAATAATGAACCAACCGGAGCGCCCAGTCCTTTTGATAAGCATATAGAAATCGTATCAAAATATTGCCCGTATTCCATGGATTTTTCGCCCGTTTCCGTCAAGGCATTGAATAATCGCGCCCCATCCAGGTGCATTTTTAAATCATATTGATTGCATACCTGATGAATCGAAGCAATCTGATCGAGGCGATAAAATGATCCGCCACCTTTATTCACTGTATTCTCCAGTGCTACCAAAGTTGTTTTTGGGTAATGAATATCGGATGGTTTTATGGCTGCTACAATTTGCTCTGGAGTAATCCTCCCTCTGTCGCCGTCAAGCAGCTCTACAGAAACCATGGAATTATAAGCAATTCCGCCTCCTTCATGCAAGTATATATGTGAGCGCTTGTCGCAGATCACTTCATCCTGGGGCTGGGTGAGTGTGCGTATAGCTATCTGGTTGGTCATGGTTCCGGAAGGGCAGAATAATGCCGCCTCCATGCCAAACATACGCGCTACTTTTTCTTGCAACTTCGCGACGGTAGGGTCTTCGCCAAAAACATCATCTCCAACTTCGGCGCTCATCATGGCCTCGAGCATGGCAGGAGTTGGCTTCGTGATGGTATCGCTTCGCAAATCGACAAGCATAATATGAAGTTTAAATGAAAAAATCGCTTTGCTGCCAAGTTAATAAATCCTTAGATTTGGATAACCTAAAACAAATACAGAATGAAAAACCGTCGAACATTTCTTAAGGCAGCCACCGCGTTTGCGGCTGTTGCCGGCGTATTCGGATATAAATCTTCACAGGCGAAAAATCAAATAAATTCCATGGAAAGCTCCAAAGGCATGCTACAGCACCAGGTCTATTTCTGGTTGAAATCTACAGTCACCGATGCCGATCGCAAGGCATTTGAAAAGGGACTTCGGGATTTGGTTGGTGGAATCAAAAAAGTTCATTCATCCGAAATAGGTATTCCTGCCAAAACAGAGGCCCGCGATGTTGTAGACAACACATTTGGCTACTCCCTGCTGGTCTGGTTCAAAACAATTGCTGATCACGATATTTATGCCGTACATCCAGTCCATCTGAAATTCATCGAAGACCATTCTGCTCTTTGGGAGAAGGTGGTGGTGTATGACTCGGAAATAATTTAAGAACTGTGTTCTTAACGAAGTAGGAGCTAATTTAAGATGAAAGTTGTTCATCAATTAGCCTAATTTTCTCGAACCAGTCGAAGGCAAAAGTGGAATCATTTTCCATCAAAAAACCAATGAGAACCCGCGACTTTGCCAGGGCATTTTTGGCAGTTACCGGATCACCTAACTCAATATAAATTTGTCCTTGCTCATAGAGCAGTTCTGCTGCCATGCGTAATTGCTGGCTTTCAAAGTTCAGTTCATCCTGCAAGACTTTCAGTATTTCCTGGCTTTTCAACGACATCAGCATGGATGGCGCGATATGCAATAGCTCATTATAAGCGTCATCTATTTTCTTTAATGCTTCATCGTGCTTGCCCTCCAGTTTCAACCCGGTAATTGCAGCCAACATCCTCGCAAATTCCTCTACCAGGCGCATAATGTAGTCACGGCTAAACATCTCTCTTTAAAATTTAGAAACCGTAATAATGGAATTGCACATTGCTGAAGTTCAGCATTATCTCCGTACAATCCCTTTATCTCAATATACAAATTTTCTTCCCTTTTATCAAATCCTGTACCCGACAAATCCTATTCAGAGGTTGATCTATCTTACAATTTCACTTACAAACCTTTTCTCTGAAAACACGGTATTTTAACTCACGGGCCAGGCTAAGAGGCTTCTGCCGCTTGGGGCCAATCTAAATATACTGCCTTAAACACCATCGAGCCACTTCCTGAAATCTGCCGAACGATCGATGCTGACAATGGTATCAAAGGCATCATGTACTGGTGGCTTTAGCTCCAGTTTAATCCGGCCGCGAGAATAAGCCACCATACTGGCTATGGAATCCATATGCGCGATGTATTTCCGGTTAATTCTAAAAAATATTGCCGGATCCAGTGAGTTTACCAGGGCATCAAGTGAATAATCGACCGGAAAGGAATTGCCCTGAAATGTCCGCATAAATACTCCCTTCTCCATCACATAGAAATAGGCAATTTCAGAGGTTTCTACTTTCCTGATCTTCTCGCCGATCTGAATCAGAAAGCGCTTCTTAAAGGATGGCATTTTACCCTGAATCAACGACTGGAGGGAATCAAAATCTATACTAAAAGCGGACTTGAGGCTGCGGTATTTATTCAGACTTTCTGCAAGGTCGCTCCGTCTGATGGGCTTCAGCAGGTATGAAATGCTGTTGAGTTTGAACGCTTTGATGGCATACTCGTCATATGCCGTAGTGAATATAATCGGCGTATTCACTGCCACTTGCTCGAAAATGCTGAAACTGACACCGTCTGACAACTGAATATCAAGGAAGATCAAATCCGTGGAATGTTGCACCAACCAGTTTACTGACTCCTTTATCGACGCGAGTTTTGCCTGAATATGGATCGCCGGATCAATTTCATGCAGCATGTTGATGAGCTTTTCTGCTGCGATGGCTTCATCTTCAATGATTATCACGTTCATCGTGTTCGGAGTCGATTAGTGGAAGTTTGGCAATATACTGATTATTGACCATGGTAAAGGTCGGCACCAATTGCGTGATGAGCGCATATCGCTTTTGCAAGTTTTTCAAGCCCACTCCTGTAGATGTGCCAGATATTTTTGGCTGAATAGTATTGCTGACTACCAGCCAGGAATTTTCAGATCGTATTTCTATGTGCAATGGTTTTTCTTCATTGACAATATTGTGCTTTATAGCATTTTCAATCACTACCTGAAGCGATAACGGCGGCAGGTATGTGTCGAGTTTCGCAGAAGGGATTTCTACCGAATAAGTCAGGTTTTCTCCATACCTCATTTGTTGTAGAAACAGGTAGGAACGGATGAAATCCAGTTCGTTCTTCAGTGTAGTGACAGGTTGTTCTATGGTTTCCAAAACATATCGGTAGATGCTTGAAAACTCATCGATAAATAGCTGGGCCTGAACAGGGTTTTTGTCGATGAGCCCGGATAGTACATTCAAACTGTTGAACATAAAATGCGGGTTGATCTGGCTTTTCAGCATTTCAAACCGCATCTGTGACATTTCCTTTTCAAGTGTTTGCGCTTTTTCTTTCGCGCGGCGACCTTCCATAAAAAACAACCACGCTTCCAGTACAATCATGACTATAATATTAGTAACCGCATAGATCAACGCATTATAAATCAATACCAGATGTAATGGCTCAGTGTATGCACTCAATTGATTCGCCAAAAGGGTGATTATGGTGGAAATGGTGAATGCCAGGACAACAGCTAAAACCAATTGGATGCCTACTCTTTCTATGAATCTCTTTCCCCAGGGAAGCCATCGATTGAGCTTATAGATAACGAATAGATCCGGCAGGGCAATCATGTATCCGGCGACAATACTGTAGATCGTTCCCCGAGACAATCGATGGAAAAAATGAGCCGTATCGCGTAATACATAGAATCCACTGAAATGATTATAGGTGATTACTACCACCTGTATCGATATGGCCAGAAAGAGCAGAAACTTAAACAGCTTTGCCAACGGGAAGAATTCGTTGATTCGCTTAAGTATCGAGTGGGCCATGTGGATGTT
>JBGSYX010000506.1:0-15889 GCA_041750735.1 Cyclobacteriaceae bacterium | reverse complement strand
AAGGGTGTTCTGGATTTTCACCTGTTTTTCTTCCTTTGCCATGAAGTCGATGAGTTCATCGTCAACAGGTGCTGTAGTTGTCCGCTGATCGAAGTAGCCAAATGGTAGATTTTGCTGAACCTGGAAACCATCCGTAAGAATAATGTGGTTTTTGGCATCAATGAAAAATGAAACGGTGGTGCCATTGAATATGCGACGAAGCCCACGTGCAATTGGTTCATCCTTGAAGGTGATGGAAACAAAAAGGCTATCCACTATTTGAGGGTGATACAGGAATTTCACTGGTGCCTCCTTCTCGATATCTTCGGCAAACTGGGTGAAGGGCACATTTTCCCACCGGCCGGTAATGGTAATACCACTTTCCTGAGCTTTTGCCGGTATAGAATTAAACATGATCGCGCAGAGAGCAAGGAAAAGGGCTATTCCTCTCGGGTACTGAATTAAAGAAGTGTAATTATTTTTCATTCCATCTGGTGCTAAGCGGAGATTGCATTCTATTGAAATAAGGACTCATAATACCGGGCTACTACCGTGAGATCACGATCCTTTTCTGTGCGATAATATAAGCGGTTCGACTTCATAAAATGCTTCACTTCCTTTTTATGATCTTCCAGCACATGCACCACGGATCCACGCTTATTTACAGGGTAATAAATGCCATCTTTAAGCAGAAAGTACTTATCCTTTTGAACAAAATCATCCTTAAGCGTATTTGAGCCTGAAGTCCGCACAATTTCTTTTTGCCGCCTGGCATACAAACTAAGGTTTGAACCAACAAAAAGTTGATCGTAGAAGCCGGTCTTAATAGGTGCCGCTGAATCAGTCTCTATTCTTACGAACCCATGTCCCTGCAATGTGAAGCTGCTAATCATAGGACTATGCAGCATCAAAGTCATAGTAAGGCCCTTGTCGCTGAAGTACTCAACCAGCACTACGTCATTAAAAATGTCGAATTTCAAATAAATGGAATCATAGAACTGACCGCCATAAACAATAGAACCTTGCTCCCAATAATCATCCATGAAAAACTGGTGGTCGCCGATCTGGCCATATTTGTCATTGTATTGTTTGCCGGTGTAAAGGCTTAAGTTCTTCCCAAAATAATTGTCGTATTCATAAAAAGCCTTTGAAAGTGCTTTGGACGACAGGGCTTCGCTGGTGGTTTCCTGGCACAATGCAGCAGCGGAAATGCCGAGGAATATCCAGGTAAATAGCATTTTCAGGGCATTAGTCACTGAAGGATTGGACTTTACTATCATTACCAATATCTGGTTGTTCAATGGAAAAAATCGATTTAATATTGAGGAAGTAGATCAGAAAATCTGAAGGTCATAAAAATCAGAATAAATACTGAATAAATTTTGATACACGCGGCATAATTCAATTTTAATCAGAGCGGGAAATTTTCACCATCACCAAAGAAAACCACTCATGCTGGCAAAAAGTCGATTTTGTTAGTAGTTTAGAAACAAACAGGTACTCAAATGTTCAATTGGATTTTAAAGCACAGACAAACCATCTTTCTTGTTGGTCTGTTGTTTTTCTTTTTCATACCGGAAATAATTGAAATGATTTTCCATGTTAGGGTGAGATTCCCCCTGCGGATCATTATACTCACTGTAAGTAGTATTCCATTGATTCATCAGCAGAAAAAGAGTAAAGTGATGACCGGTTTGGTTATTTTCTTTGTTATAGGTCTATGTAGCGTATGGGCTATTTTTGAACAAACAAAGGAGCTCGCCTATTCATCTATTGCGCTATTGTTCCTTTATTTTTCATTTATATCACACTATTTATTTTTGGATGTTTTTACCTCCAGGCGTGTGACCCTGCCTATAATCATTGGGTCCTTTACCGGTTACTTTCTCATTGGGGTATTGTTCTTTCTATTGTTTACTGTTTTTGATCTAGCCTTTCCCGGCACAGTCAATATTGACAATAAATCCATTGAGGGTCTGGAACGGACCTTCTATTTCAGTTTTATCACACTCACCACAATAGGTTACGGCGATTACCTGCCAACGTCCACACTTGGGCAGAAACTGGCTCTTCTGGAGGCGCTGATAGGCCAGTTTTATATTGCTGCCGTGATAGCTTCGATTGTTGGGAAGTTTATCACACAGGATTCTGCGAAACAGCAAGCAGCTGAAAAGCGGCGTGAAAAGCAAAAATGAACCCGGCGGAGATTCGGCTATACAAGTTCTTCAATCTTACCTTTCTTTGGCATTGTGCCAAAAACCCAGTCCCAGAGCCTGGTGGAAACACCAAAAGCAGCATAAGGATTTGAAAAGTGATGTGCCTTATGATGTACCCAAAGCCGTTGCCATGGTTTATATTTGGGGCTTTTTATCACATGTTCGAAATAGTGCATAGTGATGTAGCAATCGTAGCCAAGCATGAATCCCGGGAAAAATGCAAGGGCGAATTTTCCCATGATCAGGTAAAACAAACCCAGAAATATGGATGAAAAGAGTAATCCCGGCAGCGGAGGCATGGCGAGCCGCTCCGGATCTTTCGGGTATAAATGGTGGAATCCGTGCCCTTTATATTGAATGCCATAAAGTGTATCGGAATTGGTCTCGGTGTGATACAAAAAGCGGTGCACGATGTATTCGGTCAAGGTCCAAGTCAGAAAGCCGGCAAAGCCAAGCAGCACCACCTGGATTACCGGAAGTTCCACTTTTACAATGGCATACCAAAAGAATACGCCTGCAATCGTCACCCACATAATTTGCGGCACCCAGATTGGTGTTCGCGTGATGCGTTCCATAAATGCGCTTTCATACATTTTACCACTAATTTCCTTTTGTGGTTTCAGGTGGGCGGGCATGCGAATTTCGCCATTTTTAAATTTCAGGTATTGCTCAAGATTTTCTCTCATGGGAGTAAAAAATTTAGTTTCTAAAAAGTCGCTGGTAGCAGTGTACAAAAATACAAAGTATGGCGGAATAAGAAAAAACAGGCGCTTAAAATCCTTTTTTTGCCATGAATAATTAACGATTTATTTCGAGCCTGCTGATTGCTAAACCTGAGGAAAGCGCGTTGGCCCGTCAAAACAGCGGGGGTGCGTTGGGTATGCGCGGAGAAGCATTGTTTTGACAAGATTTTTCTTTGGTTCGTTTCTTTTCATCGATTTGAAAAGAAATGAACAAGCGATGAAATTTCTGTTTAAGTGACGTTATTTTTTAGATAGAGCCATTTACTCATTTCGAGGTGCAATGTTTTAAATATTTGTCCTTATAAAAAGTATGCATTTCTGATGAAGTGTTTACTCCGGAAATAGGGCTGATTTTGACTCAATTAGCCTTTTTACAGTTTCTCAGCATGCCCTAGTTGGTCTTCAACTCCTCCAGTGCTGCAGAGAGACTCCTGCCAATTCCATCACCTTTCCATTCAGGGGCACTATCAATCGACTGGATAGCTAATATTTCTTCCTTTGTTTTTCCGGCTTTCAAAGCGGATTTTACCGTATCAACGACACCGGAAAGATAGTTCTGAAATGCCAGTAAATCTGCTTTCCCACCAATTACTTCCCAGCCGTCGTTGTTGTGGCCAAAAATAAATTGAGTATCGTTGTCGTAGGTACTTTGGATGCTTTCCAGCGCCACTATCCAATTTATAATGGATGCTCCGGCCGATTTATCGACGTACGGGAAGCGGCGGTTGAACATGAGATCACCGACATGGGCAATGTTGGCATTTTCAAAATGAATCACGGCATCACCATCGGTATGCGCTGGCCCGAAGTACTTCAGGCTGATGGTCTCCTGACCAATTTTCTTTGACCACGTATCCGAGAATGTTGTATCAGGATAGAGTTGAGTATCTTCTTTTCCAGAAGTGACGCGCATTTGGTTTTTCTTGGAATTTTCATGAGCCAGCACCATATAAGCAAGTCCTTTGAAAGCGATATTTCCGGAAGAATGATCGCCGTGATGATGCGTGTTGATGAGCAGGTCTATTCGCCGGTCACTTTGTTTTTTGATAGCCTCGATTAGGTGAGCCGACTGTTCCGGAAATTGTGTGTCTACTACTACGATTGTTTCTTTAGTGATCATCCAGCCAATGGTGCCGCCACGCTCGGTGAAGTAGCCGACGTTATTGCGGAGGGGTGTCATTTTGTAGGGAGAGTCCTGGTTAACCAATGCTGCTAAAATAGGCTGATTTGCCATGGAAATGCCAAAGCCGGAAAGAACTGAAGTCTGAATGAATTTACGTCTTGAGGTTTTCATTGTGGTGGTTTTTCTTCAATATCGGAATTAAATTGAAATATATCCGGTAACAATTCCATCGTTTTTCATTGACAATTCTTAATAGAATCCAGCAGTTACCGGGTAGGTGAAATATTCATAACTACTAAGGCAAAATTCCGGCATCTAAGCATGTGGATTTTGCGGGGCACAGATACAAATAACCCCCTTAATAAAACTATTTGTCCTTTTAAATCATCCTGCTCGGTAGAGAATGTATTCTGCCCCATATTTATTGTTAACCCAATCGACCTGATCATGTTCAAAAACTTCATAACAACCGCTTCCCGGAATATTACGCGTAACCTAGCGTACAGCCTCATTAATATCCTCGGCCTTACCATTGGAATAACGTCAAGTATTTTCCTGCTACTTTATGTCATTGACGAACTCAGCTTTGATAAATACCATGTCAATGGGAACAACATATACCGGGTGATTACGAACATTACCGAGGTCGACGATGAATTCACGTGGGTGGTGGCGCAAATTCCATTTGGCCCGGCAGTAAAAAACAAGTACCCTGAGGTGAAGGAATATGTCCGTTTTATCGGCGTTGGTAGGACATTGTTTAAAAAGGGAGACTTGAAATTCTATGAGGAGGAGATTTATGCCACCGATACAGCGGTCTTTGATGTATTTACTTATCAATTCCTGGAAGGGGATCCGAAATCGGCTTTGTACGAACCGCGTGGTATCGTCCTCACCCGCGATATGGCCATAAAATATTTCGGCAAAACCAATGTGCTGGGGGAACCAATAGAGACTGAAAATGATAATTACATCGTAACCGGTGTTATTGAAAACGTACCCAAAAACTCGCATTTCTCCTTTGATGCATTAGTATCTGTCAATTCCCTGGATGAACAAAACAGAACAGGTAGTTGGGGTAATTTTGGTGTTTTCACCTATTTATATGCACCCTTTGTTGATGACCCGACTGAATTTGAAAACAAACTCTCGCAGGTTTATGAGGAGTTTTGTGCACCGATTTTTAAACAATACGGGATCAACTTTGTGTATAAGCTCCAGAGAATTACCGATATACATCTGCACAGCCGCTATGAAGGCGAATCCAATGCCAACGGCGACATCAAGTATGTGTATATATTTTCCGCGATTGCTTTTTTCATGCTTATCATCGCGAGCATCAATTATATGAATCTGGCTACAGCCCGATCTTCCACCAGGTCCAGGGAAGTGGGGATCAGGAAAGTGATGGGTTCGCATCGTATTTTACTTATAGGTCAGTTTATCACCGAGTCTGTCATACTCACGATCTTTTCATTTATCATAAGCATTATCCTAGTCTTGGCCATATTACCTTATTTCAACAATATGCTGGATAAGGACATAACAATGGCCTGGCTGACAAATCCTCAACTGATTTTCGGCTTGCTTGCCATTATTGCCTTTGTGGGAATCCTGGGAGGAAGCTATCCTGCATTTTACTTGTCATCGTTCAACCCGGCAACGGTACTAAAAGGCAAGAATACTTCGCGTGGCGGAAATCCGTTTCTGCGCAAGGGCCTGGTTGTGCTGCAATTTTCCATTTCCATCGTTATGATTGTATGTACCTGGTTGGTCTATGATCAATTGCAGTATTTGAGACAGACCGACCTGGGGTTCGACAAGGAACATATTATCCGCTTAACTATTCCCTCCGAAGCCATTCGGCAAAAGTATCCTGTTCTGCGTGCAAGGTTGCTCCAGGAACCGGCGGTGATCAATGTCGCTACAGCCAGCACAAGCCCGGGATACGGCATTGGAAAAAACCTCATTAATGTGGAAGATCAGAATGGTGAAATGGTCGAGCGGGGTATCGACCTATACGGAATCGATTATGATTACATCAAGACCCTCGGCATGAAAATTGTCGACGGACGGGATTTTTCAAGAGAAATTACATCCGACACCAGCAAAGCAGTATTGGTTACTGAATCGATGCTCAAACGCATGGGTTGGGAAAATGCCATCGGCAAAAAGTTTTCCTTTGACCTGGACAGCGCCTCCGATCCGCGGTTGGTGATTGGTGTGGTTAAGGACTATCATCATGCCTCCTTATATGATATCATTGAACCAATAATGTTTTATTTCCAGGAGAATAACTACGTGTTGCACGTCAAGGTGGATGGAAAAGATATAAAAGCGTCAGTCGCCAGGGTGGAGAAAATCTGGAACGAAGTGAATCCCGATCAACCGTTTGAATACACATTTCTTGACCAGGAATTTGCCGAGCAGTACCAGAATGATGAAACACGCGGTCAGATATTCACCATTTTCGCTTTTCTCACCATGGCCATCGCCTGCCTGGGACTACTTGGCCTGGCGTCGTTTACCACCGAGCAACGGACCAAGGAAATCAGCATCCGTAAAGTTGTCGGCGCCAACCTCCCTACACTGTTAGTCATGGTTTCCAGGGAATTTGTAATACTGGTTGTCATTTCCATCGTGATAGGCTTGCCGGTCTCTTATTATTTCATGAGTAAATGGCTGCAAAACTTCGCATACGCCATGGACATGAGTTGGCTGACGTTTGTACTATCGTCCGTGATAGCGCTTCTTATTACAGTCATCACGGTGAGTTACCATACCGTGAAAGCCGCACTCTCCAATCCTGTGGACGCACTTAAGGAGGAATAGATCAAAGTTGGACTGATCCAAATGTTATTGGCATCGGAGGGAAAAGTCTTTGATATGAGCGAAAACTTAGACCAAATGTTTTGTACTCACCAAACTTTTGGGATCAACTTATATGGAGTTTTGAGAGTATATTCTTTATAACCGGTTAATTCATTAATCAGCGTTTTGTCCTCAAGATATGTCCGGATTACCATTATTAGAATTGAAATGATCACTGGAAATATACTCCAAAGCGAACCAAAAAGTAATGGAAATCCAAGGGTTGAAATGATCATTCCAAAATACCCCGGCTGGCGGCGCTGTGTTTAAGCCTGATTTGTTGGGTGTTGGGAACGCGATCACCCCAGTCATCCTATTCTATCTTCTGCCTAAGTTCATATCGTTAACCAAAACTCACTTGTTCAAATAAATCGTTCTGCCGGTTTTGGCTGATTCTCGTGCCGCAGATAAGATCTCCACGACAATTTCATTTACCGGAAAGGAAGAGAGGTCCTTGCCAGGCTTGATGGTACCATTAACCACTGCAGATAAATAGGCAAAAATGTTTGACCTTTCTTCAGGCAATGGCGAAAGATCGATCCAGGTTTGTTCATTGGGTTTATCACTGGTCACGTAGCTCATTTTGTTTTTGCTGTTGGCGATCAGAACTCCCTTTGTACCATATACCTCGGTATCTTTTCTGCCGTAAGTCCAGTTCCATGAAGCCTGAATAATTGCCTGGCAAGTTGGATAGGTGAGAATGATGCTTGCTTCATCATCCACCTTAGGGTAAATATCTGGTTTGAGCTGTTGTGTAACTGCCGTTACCGATATGGGTTTTTGTCCATCCATCAGCCATGTCATAATATCGGCGCCATAGCACCCAAAATCGATCAGTGCTCCTCCGCCATTTTGGACCGGGTCCGTGAGCCAATCCAAAAACTCGTTACTACAACCAATTTCCACAGGCCCCTGGTGCCCGTCCATAATTATAGCCTTCCGGATGGTGCCAAGGCTTTTCTGTACTTTCACCATGTCCCACATTTTGGCATGCGAAGAATACCATGTTGTTTCGTAATTGGTGAGAAGATGGATGTTGTATTTTTTTACCAACGTCTGTATCTGTTTTAGATGATCCATATTAACTGCCAGTGGTTTTTCCACGACAACATGAATGCCTTTTGGAGCACATATTTTTACTACTTCCAAATGTTCGAATATTGAATTGAAGGCGCAAACTGCTTCAGGTTTGGTTTTTTCTATGAGCTTCTCCAATGTCGGGAACCAGAGCGAATCGGGAAGTTTATGCTGATTTAACAGCCGCAACGCCAGTTCTCGGTTTGGTTCAGCAAATCCAACAATCTCCACATCCTGACGATTCCCCATATAATCGAAGACCTGATTGACGTGTCCGTGTGTCATCCCAGCAATACCAACACGAATAGGTCGGGCTGGAGAAATAAATGAAATAGCGAAGATTGAGAAAATGAGGAAGATGTAACTTTTCATATCTTTTATGGAAAAGATGTGGATGTTGAACTATTGACCGTGCATTGGGTTATAGGATCTGCGTACGCACATAATCGCTGCGTATTAAAGTTATGGTTTTACTTCTTACTTTCAAGCGATTCTTGTTCGGCAGAGCTAAATCATAAAATCTGAAGGCGGTAAGTGAAGTCTTCAGTCGTTATGCTTTTTTATCCGGTACTGATAGGGGCTTCTGCCTGGCGATTCCTTTTGTTTTTTAGGTAACCGTTCGAACATTTCACTTGACAACATCCTTTTTTGAAACCGGCTTCGGTCCAGTTTTTTTTCAAGAATAACTTCATGGAGCTTATGTAGTTCCGGCATTGTAAAGTGGCTGGACAGCAGGTTATGTGTCACATGTTCCTGCATTATGTCCTCCTTGAGTCGGTTTCTCGCTTCCATCACGATGGATTTGTGATCCATCCACATGGCGGGTAATTCGTCAAAGCTGAACCACAGGAAGGCTTCATCATATTCTCCAACCGCAGGACGAGTACTTTCAATATTTGCGAGTGTGTAGTAGGCTAACGTAACAAAACGATTATTCAGCCAGTAATCGCTTTTCCATGGTAGCCCCGATTTTTCACAGAAATGACTCCATTCTTCAATAAAGCGTCGATTTTTATCACCGAATACAGATAAGAATTTGAGGTGGGGATCCTCTAATCCGGTGCGTTGCTTTAATATTCTTTTTGCTGCCTCAGGGACTGACTCTTCAATGCCAATATAGCCACCTGGCAGCAACCATTTTTCTCCAATCTGAAGCAGGAGGCACTGAAGCTTGTCCTCCTTATATCCAATGATTACCAGGTCGATAGATAAGTTGGGAAGGTGATAATCACCACCTCTCTCTAAGAATTCTTTAAGATCCATTGTGTAAAAATAGTATTTTGTGGCCTATTGTCACAAAAACTTTTTATTATATTTGTGGCTTTGTGACACATTTAAGAAAAGAGTATGAAAAAGCCTGTTAAAATTATCCTGATCGTTCTGGCATCGCTTGTTGGACTTGTAGTGATTGTCGGATTTGGAGCGTGGATGTACCTCAAATCAAGCTTCCTTAATTTTGAAAAGGACTATGCTGAAAATCTGAATATTAAGGAAATCACCGTTGATGGATATCCTTTTCTTGATAGAAATGGTAATGGCAAGTTGGATATATATGAAGATGGCCGCAGAAGTATCGATGAGCGGGTGGAGGACCTACTAGCTCAGATGACGCTTGATGAAAAAATTCATTTGCTCAAAGGCTCAGGAATAGCATCGGCTATGGGCCAGGGCAAACCTGGCGAAGGAATACGGGGTGCTGTTGGTACTATTGTGCCGACCCCACGCCTGGGTATACCTACTGTCTATTTATCGGATGGACCTGCGGGATTGAGAATTGAACCTAAGCGTGAAAACGAAGATAGAACATACTATTGCACAGCTTTCCCGATTGGGACACTGTTGTCCTCAACCTGGAATGTCGACCTCGTTCAAGAGGTAGGATCTTCGATGGGAAATGAAGCACTCGAATATGGGATCGATGTGATCCTTGGGCCCGGGGCCAATATACATCGTCATCCTTTATGCGGAAGGAATTTTGAGTATTACTCGGAAGATCCAGTTCTTACAGGGTACATCGGGGCGGCGATGGTAAATGGTATTGAATCCAATGGAGTTGGTACTTCCGTGAAGCATTTTGTAGCCAACAATCAGGAATCAAACCGGGCTGGAAATAATGTCATAATTTCCGATAGGGCGTTTCGTGAGATATACCTCAGGGGATTTGAAATAATTGTAAAGAAGTCCCAGCCCTGGACGATCATGTCCTCTTACAATAAGGTGAATGGCACCTATACGTCGGAAAGCCGGGAGTTGCTCACAGATATCTTAAGAAATGACTGGGGATTCCAGGGACTTGTAATGTCCGATTGGTTTGGAGGACAACATGCAGCTGCACAAATTTCAGCCGGTAATGACCTCCTGGAACCGGGAACCAATTTCCAATGGAAAGATCTTGTGAAAGCCCAGAAAAACGGACAATTGTCCATGGAGGATATTGACACATCCGTCAGGCGTATTCTGAAATTGACGATGGAATCCAGGAAGATGCAGAATTACAAATACGGCGACAATCCTGATCTGGAGGCTCACGCCAAAATTACCCGGCAGTCAGCTTCAGAAGGCATGGTATTACTTAAGAACAATCATACACTTCCCCTGGAGAATACTAAAAATGTAGCGTTACTTGGTGTGACATCCTACGATTTCATTGCTGGTGGTACGGGGTCAGGAGATGTAAATGAAGCATATACGGTGTCCCTGGAGGATGGATTGAAAAATGCGGGATTTGAAATCAACGATATAGCCAAAAACATCTTTGAGGCACATAAGGCTACTAATGCTGAAGCGTTCGTAAAACCACAGGGATTTAATGCCATGTTTCAACCATATATTCCGCCACAAATAGTGTATAGCGGCGAGCAATTAGATCAAATCGTTGCCAGCTCGGATATCGCCATTATTACCATCGGCAGGAACAGCGGTGAAGGCATTGACAGGGTGGAGAAGGATGACTTCCTGCTGACGCAGCAGGAGCAGGAGATGATAGCAAAAACATGCGAGGTATTTCATGCGGCAGGTAAACAGGTAGTTGTGGTGCTGAATGTTGGAGGAGTTATTGAGACCGCTTCATGGAATGCGAGTCCGGACGCAATATTATTGGCCTGGCAAGGCGGACAGGAGGGAGGCAACTCCGTTGCTGATATCCTCAGTGGAAAGGTTAACCCCAGCGGCAAACTTCCGATGACATTCCCTGTAAAATTGAGCGACCACGCTTCCAATGCGAACTTTCCTCTGGACGGGGTGCCGATGAGTATGTCCGATATGTTTGCTCCAAAAGAAAAGCCGGAAGCAGAAAAGGTAAAGAACAAGGATTATACGCTCTACGAGGAAGGTATTTACGTGGGCTACAGACACTTCGATAAAGCCAACCTGGAGGTTTCCTATCCGTTTGGTTATGGGCTTTCCTACACCACTTTTGAATATAGCAATATGAATCTGTCGGTAGACAATGATACGATCAATGTGGCTGTAACAGTTCAAAATACCGGGGATAAAGCAGGTAAGGAAGTGGTGCAAATTTATGTTTCCAAGCCAAATTCGACCATTGATCGACCAACCCAGGAATTGAAAGGATTTGCTAAAACCCGAAATCTCGGACCTTCAGAAACCGAAGAAATGGTTATCCGAATTCCTGTTTCAGACTTGCGCTATTGGGATGAGAAAAATTCCGGTTGGGTATTGGAAAATGGCACATACGTGGTCGCCTATGGCGCTTCCTCAAGGGATATCCGGCAAACAGGTGAGATCGAATTGTAATTCAGGAAATTCGAAAGATGCAGTAGAGTTTTTTAAGATTACACATTTATGCCAAAAATATATCCAACCAAGGCGGATATTCCCATTGCAATTGTTCCCCAAATTACAATTCTTATCACTGCTTTTCGCATGCTTGAACCACCTGTCTTTGCTGAAACTGCTCCAAGTATTATGAGAGATATAATTGTAAAACCGTAAAGAAAATACTCCATTGTTTCAACGGGTGCAAAAAGTGTAACCAATAGAGGCAAAAGTCCACCTACTGTAAATGCTGTACCCGAAGCAAAAGCCGCTTGTATTGGATTTGCTTGACTAATTTCGTTAAGTCCTAATTCATCACGAATGTGTGTTCCCAAAGCGTCTGATTCAGTTAACTCCTTTGCTACTTGTAAAGCTGTTTCCTTTTTCAGTCCACGTTTTTTATATATCTCTGCAAGTATTTTCAATTCGGCTTCGGGCATTTTTTTTAGTTCTTCTTTTTCTCTTTCAATGTCGGCTTTTTCAATGTCCGTTTGAGAGCTAACTGAAACATATTCACCTGCAGCCATAGAAAGCGCTCCTGCTACAAGTCCTGCAATAGTTGCTAATAGTATTGGGTCTCTTGTTATGCTTGCAGTTGCAACACCGATTGCTAAGCTTGATATTGATATGATTCCATCATTTGCTCCCAAAACGGCAGCTCTTAACCAATTGCTTCGGTGTATATAGTGACTGTCTAAATAGTTGTCAATTGTTAACATTTTCTTGTTGTTAATCTGTCTTTTAAAATTACTGCCAAGACTTAATACCTGCCGTTTTTAGTTTTTATTTGTTTTAATATATCATTCATCATTTCAATTTGAATTTTTTGTAATTCCAAAAGTTCTTGTTGTTGATTCATAATAAAATGGTCAAATTTTTCATGTAGTGTCCTTATTTCCAATTCTGATTTAAGGTTTATCATATAGTCTTTTTTTGTTCTATCTATTTTTTTATGGATTTTATTTTCAATCATCAATCGACTGAAACACAAGCTGACGGAATTTCCAACCGGTTTCATCATTAACTGGTCCCTGGGTTTGCTTCATTATTATGCCGATCATCTGCTCCTTGGGGTCGGCAAAGTATTGGGTATTAAAGTAACCGCCCCAGTCAAATGTACCCGCACTGCCATTGCCGCCTTTGCCCTGTCCACTTTCTGTGGTGACGCCAAAGGCAAGACCATAATACCGGTCGTCACCAAATAAATCACCCACCTGGTTGGCCATGATGTATTCCACAGTCGTCCGGCTCAATATCCGGATGCCGTTCAGCTCGCCGCCATTCAGGTACATCTGCAGGAAGGTCGCATAGTCCTTTGCCGTGCTCGACAAGCCAGCTCCACCTGCGAAGTAGCTTTTCGCTCCTTTGATCGGATAGTCCATCTCGAATCGTGGATCGCTAAATTTCATCCATTTTCCATCCGCTTGATAATGAACAGAGACCAGTCGGTTTGCTTTGTTCTCACGTAGGTAAAACCAGGTGTCGTTCATGCCCAGCGGGTCGAATAGACGTTTGCGCAAGAACTGGTCAAAGGGCATTCCCGAAACGATTTCGATTAAATATCCAAGAACATCCAGTCCCTCACTGTAGGTGTATTTTTCACCGGGATTATGATGAAGCGGCATGGTAGCCAGCTTTTTTATGTTTTCGCTCAGTATCACAGGTTCTGCAGTGAAGGCATCTGTGATTTTAGCTTTTTGGTAGATGAGTCTTATGCGTTCGTCGGAATCGATCATGCCATAGCCAATCCCGGATGTATGTGTCAAAAGGTGCCTGATGGTGATTTCACGGCTTGGAGGCTTGGTGGTAAAGGTTGTATCCTGATACCGGAATGTATTTAGAACGCCGGTATTCTTAAACTCTGGGATATACTTCGATATAGGGTCGTCAAGCCGAAATTTGCCTTCTTCCCAGAGCATCATTACCGCCGTGGAAGTAATGGCTTTTGTTTGAGAAGCAATGCGGAAGATATCGTCGGTCTTCATAGCCCTGCCGGATGCGTTGTCGGCCATGCCATAGGCCTGGTGAAGCACAATTTTACCCTTGCGTGCTACGAGCACGACCATTCCTGGAAGGTCGCCCTTTTGCACAGCTTCCTTGCACATAGCGTCGATGCGGTTTAGACGTTCTGACGACATGCCCAAAGTTTCAGGTGCTGCCGGTGCGAGTGGCGCGGATTTTTTGATGGATTTGGTCTGCGCGAATGCCATAAAGGCGATCACCATCAGGAAAAGTGTAAGTAGGTTTTTCATTGTCTTAGGGTTATTAAAAGTATCTAAATGTACAGGCTTCGAAGGACACTTTTAACCAAATAGAAAAAAAAGTGTACCTGCCGTAAAGTGTATCGAGTACACTATTGGTATTCTCCTTAAAAATTCATTAATTTTCCATCATCTAAAACACTTTTTGACTGATCCCAATATGAAAAAGATTTTTGCTCTTCTCCTCGCGACAGTGATTTTGCAAAATTGTACGCCAAAGAAAACTGCCGAGCCCGATGCGCCTGAAATTCGCATTAACCAACTCGGCTATTTCACCAGCGGCCCGAAGGTTTTTGTGGTAGCTGATGCCGCCGCGACTACCTTCGAGATTGTCGATCTGGATGGCAAGGCTGTCTTTTCAGGCAATCTCGAGCCGAAAGGAACCTGGGAAAAGTCTGGTGAAGCAATTTCCCTCGGTGATTTTTCCACATTTGTCCAGGAAGGGAAATTCCGCGTTTCGCTCGATAATGGCATATCATCCTACCCTTTTGAGATAGGGATGGATGTTTTTGACAATGTGAAAGCAGCGGTCATGAAATGCTTCTATCTGCACCGAATTTCAGAACCCATCGAAGAGCAATACGCGGGCATTTATAAGCGTCCGCTTGGTCATGAAGATTTGGGACTTGCTTTTCATCCGTCTTTAGGAAAATCTTCGGGGACACTCGATACTCCAGGAGGCTGGTACGATGCGGGTGACTATGGAAAATATACTATTAATACAGGCATCACGGTAGACATGATGCTGGCCACCTATGAAAAATACCCAGGCGCATATGCCGATGGCAGCCTGAATATTCCGGAGAGCGACAATGGTGTACCTGACATACTTGATGAAGCTAAAGTTGGTATTGATTGGATGCTGACCATGCAGGACAATGATGGTGGCGTTTTCGTGAAAGTTACACCGCTGGGGTTTGATGGATTTGTGATGCCTGAAAACGCAAACAAAGATCGTCTGGTCATAGGCAAATCGACCGCAGCAGCGCTGCACTTGGCCGCTGTTGGCGCCATGACAGCGAGGATTTACAAGCCTTTCGACGAAGTGTATGCGCAAAAACTGCAGGACGCAGCGGTACGTGCCTGGCAGTGGGCGCAAGTGAATCCGGAGGTTTATTATGCTAAAAATCCAGAGGATGTCTCAACCGGCGCTTATAGCGACGTAGTTCTCGACGAAGAATTTTTCTGGGCTGCAGCCGAACTTTTCGTCACTACAGGTGGGCAGGAATACCTGGAAAAAATCCAGCCTAAGCTTGGAGATATAAAGTTCCGCCTGGAGGAGAATTGGTGCAATTACCTCGACAACCTTGGTTATTATTCACTTCTTGGTACATCGAGTCCGCTCGATGAGGTAGGGAAAAAGCAGGTCGCCGGTGGATTGATTAAGCTTGCTGACAGCCTGTCTTCGGCACACCAGGCCATTCCGTACCAAATACCGGTTGACCATTTTATCTGGGGTTCGTCCAGCGACATACTAGATGGGGCAATGATATTTGCCAACGCCTACGATGTGACAAAAGACGAGAAATACTTAGACCGTGCCGTGGAGACCTTTGATTATATACTTGGAAAAAATGCCACTGGTTATTCGATGATCACCGGATTTGGCAGTAAACAAGTGATGAATATCCATCACCGACCATCTGCTGCAGATAGTATCGCAGCGCCGTATCCGGGTTTCGTAGTTGGTGGTCCGAATTTCCGCCTGCAAGATAAAAGATCACTGGCTTCGGCAGGGTTGGATTATGCCTCCGAATTGCCTGCAAAAGCATACATTGATGTAGTTGAGAGCTACGCATCCAACGAAATATGTATCAACTGGAATGCACCATGCATATATAT